>NZ_JBVJKN010000011.1:0-178066 GCF_055585225.1 Streptomyces sp. NPDC053673
GGGGGAGATCATCCTCGTACTGGACGTACTTGGATGACTCCGACAACGCAGCGTGGGGGCACCTCCCGTGCCCGAAGGGCTACGGGGGAGTGCGTACCAGGCGTCGCGGGCCAGGCGGGACTTTCGCAACACGCCCTAGACCCGCGCTGAGACGGAGGGGCCGGCCCGCGAGGGCCGGCCCCTCCTCACGGTCACTGGGGGCATGTCGCGTGCGTGGGCAGCCTCTTGCCGTGTCCGCCGGCGGTCTTGTTGCGCGTGCGCGGACCCCGGCCGGCAGCTGCGGGGGCGCCCGTCTGCCCGCCCGCCCCGGGCGCGCCGCCCGGGCGACTACCCGCAGGTCCCGCCGTCCTCCGGCACTGCGCCGTCCAGCAGGTAACGGTCCACGATGTCCGTCACGCACCCGTTCTCCGGGCTGTAACCGCCGTGGCCCTCGCCCTTGTTGGTGAGCAGCACACCGACGCCCTTGCCCAGTTCGTCCGCCATCCGCCGCGCGCCCTCGTACGGCGTCGCCGGGTCGCCGGTCGTGCCGACGACCAGGATCGGGCCCGCACCCTTCGCGCTGGTCTCGGGCGTCACCCGCTCACCGGGCACCGGCCACTGCGCGCACCAGCCCGCCGTGTCCCACGCCAGGAACGGGCCGAACACCGGGGATATCTTCCGGAACTCCGGCAGCAGCCCCTTCGCCTGTGCCGGTGTCGGGCGCTGCTTGGTGTCCAGACAGGAGATCGCCCGCTGCGAGTGGCTCTGCGTCCCGTAACGGCCGTTCGCGTCACGGTCGTTGTACATATCGGCGAGCGACAGCAGCTTTGTGCCACGGCCGCTCTGCTCGGCCTCTTGGAGGCCCTGGGTGAGATCGGTCCACAGGCTCTTCGCGTACAGCGACAGGACGATGCCCGTGAGCGCGAGCCCCTCGGTCAGCTCACGGTCGCTGTCGGTGGGCAGCGGCTTCTTGTCGATCCGCTCCAGCAGCGCCGCTATCCGCGCCGAACCCTCCTTGGGGTCCTGCCCCGTGCTCGTGAGGTAGTTGTCCAGGGCGCGCTGGAAGCCGGTGGTCTGGTTGCGCGCGTGGCCTATCGAGTCGGCCGTCGGGTCGACGACCGCGTCCAGTACCGTGCGCCCCACGTTCCCGGGGAACAGGTGGGCGTAGGTGCCGCCGAGCTCCGTACCGTACGAGATACCGAAGTAGTTGAGCTTGCGGTCGCCCAGCAGATGGCGGATGAGATCCATGTCGCGGGCGGCATCGGCCGTGCTGACGTGCGCGAGGACCTTGCCCGAGCGGTCGGCGCAGCCTGCGCCGAAGTCCTTGGCGTCCTTGAGGTAGGCCGCTTCCTCGGCAGCGGTGTCGGGCGTGAGGTCGACGCGGGACGCCGCCTCGTCCTGCTCCTTGTCGCCCCGGCACACCACCCCGGAGCTGGCCGCGACCCCGCGCGGGTCGAAGCTCACCAGGTCGTAGCGGGCGTTGAGCTTCTGGTAGTCCACTGCGGCGCGCGGCAGCATGTCGACGCCGGAGCCGCCGGGGCCGCCGAAGTTGAAGAGCAGCGAACCGAGTCGCTTGTCCTTGTTCTGCGCCTCGCGGCGGATCAGCGCGATCGACAGTGTCTCGCCCTCGGGGGCGTCGTAGTCGAGCGGGACCTTCACCTTCGCGCAGTTCCAGCCCTCGCTCTCGCAGGGCTTCCAGTCGGGCCGCTGCTTCGTGAGCGCGTCGGGGAGGCCGTGTGCCGCGTCGCCGTCCTGCACCGGGGCGGGCTTCCCCGTCCCGGCCCTGTCGCCCGTGGTGGCACCGCCGGTGTCACAGGCCGTCAGTGCCCCGCCGGCCAGTGCCAGCGCGACGGCCGCCGCCAGCGCCCTCGTACGGAAAGACATTCCAGGCCCCCCGGGGATTCACCCGACTGATTCGACTGATCCGCCATCCTAGTGCCGCTCCCGGCAAGCTTTGCCCTGTCGCGCCGTCCGGCACGCTCCCTTGCTGCGTTGGCCAAAAGCCCTGGTAGCTCCGCTACAAGGACTTCCGGCCGCCTTGCGATGGCACGCACCGGACGACGCTCCTCGGCGGGCAAACATTGCCGGTCGCGGCACTAGGCGCCGCCACTGACAGTGACGTCGAGAGCCCTACCCCCGAGCCTATTTGCAGACGGTTCCCGCGGCCGGAACCTTCCCGTCCAGGAGGTACTGGTCCACGGCGGTCTTCACGCAGGCACTTCCGCTGCTGTACGCCCCGTGACCTTCGCCCTCGTACGTCAGGTCGATGCCGACGCCCTTCCCGAGCTCCTCGGCCATCGCCTTGGCGCCCGCGTAGGGGGTCGCCGGGTCCCCGGTGTTGCCGATGACGAGGATCGGGGCCGCCCCCGGCGAGCTGACATCGGGCGTCTCCCACTGCCCGGGCACCGGCCACTGGGAGCAGCCCATCAGGCCCCAGCCGAGGTAGTCGCCGAAGACGGGCGAGGCCTTGTGGAACTCGGGGAGCTTGGCCTTCGTCTGCTCCAGCGAGTACCGCTCCTTGAAGTCGACGCAGTTGATCGCCGCGTTGGCCGCCTGGATGTTGCTGTACTGCCCTTGCTCGTTGCGGCCGTTCATCACGTCGGACAGGGTGAGGAGCAGTGCCCCGTCGCCGCCGTCCGCCTCGTCGAGCCCCTGTTCCAGCAGCGGCCAGAATTTCTTGGAGTACAGGGCCTGGGCGATGCCGTTGGTCGCCTGGGTCTGGGTGAGCTCGCGGTCGCCGAGTCCCGGGATCGGCTGCTTGTCGAGCCGGGCCAGCAGATCGACGATGAACTGCTGGATCTCCTCAGGGGTACTGCCCGGGAGCTTGCATGCGTCGCCGCGCGCGACACAGGCCTTGGCGAAGTTGGTGAGGGCCAGCTGGAAGCCCTGGGCCTGGCCGAGCGAGGCCTCTTCCGGGTTGCCGGTGGGGTCGACGACGGCGTCGAAGACGGCCCGGCCGACGTTCTTCGGGAAGAGGTGCGCGTAGACGCCGCCGAGCTCGGTGCCGTACGAGATGCCGAAGTAGTGGAGCTTGTCGTCGCCGAGGACCTGGCGCATCAGATCCATGTCGCGAGCGGCGTTGGTGGTGCCGACGTACGGCAGGTCCGCACCCGAGCGCTTCTCGCAGCCCTGGTCGTACGAACGGAGATTCTCCGTGAACGCCTTCTCCTCGGCGGCGTCGTCCGGGGTGGCGTCCTGCGCGTAGTACTCGTCGAGCTGTTTGTCGTCGAGGCATTCGACGGCCTGGCTGCGACCGACCCCGCGCGGGTCGAAGCTCACCAGGTCGTAGCGGGACCGCAGGCCCTCGAACTCGCTCGCCGCGGCCGGCAGGGTGCTGACCCCGGAGCCGCCGGGACCGCCGAAGTTGAAGATCAGGGAGCCGATCCGCCGGGATTCGTCACGGGCCCTCGCACGGATGAGGGCCAGCTCGATCGTCTCGCCGTGCGGATCGGCGTAGTCACGCGGGGCATCCATGAAGGCGCACTCCCACGGTGTGCCGCCGGGCAGCGGGGAGGGCGCGGTTCCGCCGCCCTCCGCCTCCGAGGGCGCCGGACACGGCTGCCAGTCCAGCGTCTGGGCCGCGAGGTCCCGGTTCTGCTCCTCGCCCGTGCCTTCGCCGCCGCCCGAGCACCCGGCGGTGACGAGGAGTACGGCGGCGGTCGCGGCCGCGAGGACGGTCCCGGCCCGCCGGGCGGCGGACGCGCGCCGCGCGGCGCGGCTCCGGCCGACGGTGTCGTCCCAGGAGTCGAAGCCTGCCGGGTCGGGGACGTCGGGCGGTTCGGGGATGTCGGCCGGGTCGGGGACGTCGGCCGACCCGATCGCGTCTCCCTGGGAGCCGTGGGCGTCGGAGCCCGCCGGATCCGCAGGCGCGGCCGCGTCAGCGATGGCCGCCGGGTCGGCGGCCTCCGTGTGTCGGCTGCTGTCGTCAGGTCCGGAGCCGTCGGCGGGACAGCCGGTGGGGGAGGTCGGCATGACCCCATCCTGCGGCGCGGCGCGGCGGTCCGCCTGTCGACGGCGGGCCGCGGAGGTGCAGGGAGCGGTGAAGGAGTACGCCGCCGTGAGGGTGCGCATCGCCGTCAGGGCGCACGGCGATGCCCTGGCCCCTCGGGCGCCCCGTTCCGGAGTGACTTCAGGGCCCGCCCGGCGGATCCTGCCGGGCTCGCGACGCCCTGCAGATCCGGTCCGATCCGCTAGGCCGTGTTTGAGAACTAGCGCCGTCCGCCCGTAGGGCGGGGCTCGCGGCGTCTGGTGCGTGCAATCGCAAGGCGGAGGATCATCCTCGTACTGGACGTACTTGGATGACTCCGACAACGCAGCGAGTGTGCGTGCCAGACGCCGCGAGCCAGGCGGGAGTTCTCAAACACGGCCTGGGCCCTGTCCGGGCGATCTTCGAGGAACAGGCCGCGGCGTCGGATGCATGGGGTCTCCCCAGGCCCGGAGGGCCGAGGGGACGCATCGCAAGGCGGTGGGGGCACCTCCCAGCGGCAGCTGGGGGACATCGCCCTCGTACTGGACGTACTTGGGCGACTCCGACAACGCAGCGAGGTGCCGCAGCTGGGGGTACTCCCCCTGGCTCCGCCGGGGGCACCCCCACCCAGGCGAAGCTCTGGGGGAGCGTCGCGGCCCCGACAAGATCGCCCGGACAGGGCCTAGGCACCCTCTAGAGCGACCCCTTGCGGGTGAGCTGGTTGAAGGCCACCCACCCCGGCAGAACCGGCAGCCACAGCGTCATCAGCCGGTACAGCAGTACGGCGGGAGCCGCGACCTCGGGCGGCAGACCCACGGCGATCAGACCGATCGTCAGCGCACCCTCGACCGCCCCGATGCCGCCCGGTGTCGGCGCGGCCGACCCGAGGGCGCTGCCCGCGAGGAAGACCACGGCGATGCTGGCGTAGCTGAGCTGCTGATCCCCGTTGTCGAAGGCCCGGATCGAGGCGTCCAGACACATCACGAACGTGCCGCTCAGCAGCAGCATCCCGCCGATGCCGGTGACCAGCTTCCCCGGCCGCTGGAGCACGTCCAGCATGCGCGGCACCACGCCGGCGAACAGCGACCGCAGCCGGGTCACCACGAACTTCCGCAGGAACGGGATGGCCGTCACCACCAGGACCAGCACGGCCACGGTCAGCAGACCCGCGATGACCGTCCTGGACGGTGTGAGCGACGACGTCTTCTCCGTACCCGTCAGATAGCCGAACGACAGCAGCAGCAGAATGTGCGCGCCGAGACCGAAGAGCTGGGAGGCGCCGACGCTCGCCACGGCCAGCCCGGGACGGACGCCGGAACGCTGCAGGAAGCGGGTGTTCAGCGCCACACCGCCGACCGCCGCCGGGGCGACGATCTTCACGAACGATCCGGCGACCTGGGCCACGACCGTTCGCAGGAACGACACCCGCTCCGGGACGAAGCCCAGCAGGCTCATCGCGGCCGCGATGTAGCTCAGTGCCGAGAAGAGGACCGCGGCGGCGACCCAGCCCCAGTGGGCTCGGGTGATCACACCGAGCTCGACGCTGGCGAGCTGCGACAGCAGGAAGTACGCGGCGATGGCTCCGGCGATCAGGCTGACCAGCGTGCGCGGCTTGATCCGCTCCAGCCGGGCCGGCTCGACCGGCGCCTGCGGCCGGATCAACAGCACCTGGTGGCGGATCTGGGCGAGCAGATCCTCCTCGCGGGCCTCGTCCAGCGCCTCGTCCAGGGCGCGCTTCTCGGCCTGCTTCTCGGCGCGCAGCGACTTGCGGGTGGCCTTCTTGCCCGCCTTGTCGGTCCTGTCCACGCTCTCGGCGCCTTCGACGGTTGCCTCGGCCCTGGCCTGTCTGGCCGACTCCGACGCCGCCAGCACCGCCTCGCGCTCGCGCTGCGAACGTTCCCGGGCGAGCCGTCGCAGTGTCGACCGTGTGGAGCGGCTGAGCGCGATCGGCTGCAGCAGCGGAAGACAGTCCGCGACCGCGTCCGGACCGAGCACCTCGACCGCCGCGGCCACCGCGCGCTCGGCGCCGACCCGCAGTCCCAGAGTGGCCAGCAGCTGGGCGATGTCCATGCGCAGCACCACGTCGCCGGCCGCGATCTCACCGCCGCGCAGATCGGTCAGCACGACCTTGCCGGAACGATCCACCAGAATCGCGTCGCCCGTGAGCCTGCGGTGCGCGATACGCCGCGACTGCAGCGCCCGTACCTGCTCGAAGGCGCCGCGCACCACGTCGTCGGTGATCTCCTTGTCCGCCATGGAGTCCAGGGAGTGCCCGCCGAGGTGCTCGTACACCAGGATCACGGCGTCCGGACCGAGCTCGGACGTGGCGATCAGCTTGGGTGCGTTGGCCCCGGCGGCGATCGCGGCGTAGGCGAGCAGCGCCTCCTGCTCCAGCGCCTGCCGCAGCGACTGGATGGAACGGCGTGTGGTGATGCCGCGCAGCGTCAGCCGGCGCCACACGCGGTAGAAGTAGCCCTGCGCCTGCTGCTCACGGTCGACGACGGTGACATCGAGTGGCGGGCCGTCCTCCAGAGTGACCAGATAGCGGCGGCCGCGGTCGCCCTGGTCCGCCGAGTCCGGTACGTCCTCGGCGCGCATCGCGGTGACCGGACGGAAACCGACATGGCGCAGACCGGCCAGCAGGGTCTGGCCGGTGGGCCGCACGTTCGGCGAGCCGACGGCGTAGAGCGTGCCGTACGCGACGGACCAGCCGATCAGCACGGTGAGGATGATCGAGAACGGGGTGGTGTAGCCCGCCACCAGCATCGCGAAGGCGTCGAGCAGCAGCACACCCCACAGCGCCACCCGCCAGCGAGGCCGTCTGGCCATACCGACCGCCGTCATATAGGCGATGACGGGCGCGAGATAGCCATGGACGGGATCGGTGAGACCGCCGCCGGTCTGCGGCTGGGTCAGCGCGTCCTGGATCTGGCCGGGCGCTGCCTCGGCGACCCAGAGGTCGGTGGCGAGAGTCACTCCGTGGGCGAGGACGGCGGCGAGGACGCCGTCCGCGATCCGCAGGCCGTCCCGTTTGATCAGCCGCTCGATCGCGAAGGCGACCGGGACGAGCAGCACGGCGATGCTGGAGACCAGGCCGGCGAGCTTGACCAGCACGTCGGGGGCCTGGCCGGTGCCCTTGGAGATGTCCTGTTCCAGACCGGACGTGGTGCCGTGGGCGAAGGCGGCGAGCCCGAGGACGACGGCGATCGCCAGGATGCCGGTGAGCAGTCGCGTCAGATCGGAGGGGCGGTGCACGCGCGCCGGAAGGAGGGGCTCGTCCCCGGAGAGCCGGTCGATGTGCGCTGCGTCGTCGCTGTCGTCGCTGTCGTCGCTGTCGCCGCGCTCGGCGGTGGCTGCGTCGGTGCCTCGCACCGGTACGTCCTTGTGGCCGGAGGGCGGCGCGTCAGGGCTGTGGGTGCGGTCGGGCGTACGGCCGTGCGTGCGGCTGGACGTGCCCGAGTGCTGCACGGGATCTCCGGGGTGCGATACGGCCTGTCCGTGGCGCGGTCCGGCTCCGTCGCCCGGTCCGGCTCCGGGCTCGGACTCGTCCCGGTCCTTGCGCGGTCCCGCGGCTCCCCCGCGTGCTTCGGCGGATTCCGGGCGCGACTCGGAGCCGGAGGTGCTCGCCGCCGCAGGAGGCTGCACGTCCTGCTCCTTCGTCGTGTCTGTCTCTTCTTGATCTCGTATCACCAGTCACCGCCCGGACGATGGTGGCATGGCGGGCTGACAGCGGGGGGCATCAGGGTGCAATGCGAGGGCGTGAGCTGTACCAGATACGCCTCTTTGCCTGCGTACGTACGCTGCGTTACGGGCCGGCCCCATTGTCGGTCCCATGGTGCAGGATGGGCCGGATGAGCGATGAGGTGCCGGGACTTCCGGAGTACGCGGAGCGGGTGCTCGATGCCGCCGAGCACATCCCGCCGGGCCGTGTCATGACGTACGGCGATGTCGCGGAGTGGCTCGGTGAGGGAGGGCCGCGCCAGGTCGGCCGCGTCATGGCGCTCTACGGAGGGGCCGTGCCGTGGTGGCGTGTGGTGCGGGCGGACGGCGTCCTGCTGCCGGGCCACGAGCTGAGCGCGCTGCAGCACTACCGCGCGGAGGGCACCCCGCTGCGGGAGGCGTCGCGCGGCGCGGACGACCATGTGCCGCGCCTCGACATGAGGCGGGCGCGCTGGGACGGTGGCGCGGACACGTCGGACACAGGAGCTCACACCTGACAGCTTCCGCCATTTGGCGGTGCGATGAGTCATCCGGTTCCCGTACGGAGTATCCGGCGCGCTCAGGACCGGACTCCCTGCGCCCCGGGCGCCGTCTGGCGTAGCGTCGTCAGAACCGCCTCCGGCACCCTCGTACCCCTGCGGCCCGCGCCTGCGCACCGGCCCCCTCACCACCAGCACACCCACCAGGACCGGCGATCCACGTGAGCTCCTCCTCTTCCAACGGGCGTACACCGCACCGTCGGGCACGGCAGGGGGTCCCCCCACGCCCGCAGGGGCGCAGAGGGAGGACCCCGGGCGCGTACCGACTGGTGCGTACCACGCCGGGCCCGGTGGATCCCCCTCTCCTGGACGCGGCACAGCGGGCGGTGGTTGACCATGAACAGGGTCCGCTGCTCGTGCTGGCGGGACCGGGGACGGGGAAGACGACGACCCTGGTCGAGGCGGTGGCGGCACGGATCGCGCGGGGCGCGGATCCGGAGCGGCTCCTGGTGCTCACCTTCAGCCGCAAGGCGGCGGTGGAACTGCGCGACCGTATGGCCCTGCGGCTCGGGGGGGCGCGGGCGCCGCAGGCCACCACCTTCCACTCGTACTGCTACGCGCTCGTCCGCGCGCACCAGGACGCCGATCTGTTCGCCGAACCGTTGCGGCTGCTGTCCGGTCCGGAGCAGGACGTGGCGGTACGCGACCTGCTGGCCGGGCAGCTCGACCTGGAGCGTGAGGGGCGGGCCGGGGCGCGCTGGCCCGCCGAGCTGAGGGCATGCCTCACCACGCGCGGTTTCGCGGACGAGGTGCGGGCCGTGCTCGCCCGGAGCCGGGAGCTGGGCCTCGGCCCGGACGCGCTGGCGGCCTTCGCCCGGCGCACGGGGCGGCCCGACTGGGGGGCCGCCGCGGCGTTCCTCGCCGAATATCTGGACGTCCTGGACCTGCAGGGCGTCCTCGACTACGCGGAACTGGTCCACCGGGCATCGCTCCTCGCCGAACGGCCCGGGACCGGCGACGGGCTCGCCGCGCGGTACGACGCCGTGTTCGTCGACGAGTACCAGGACACCGATCCGGCGCAGGTCCGGCTGCTGCGGGCACTGGCCGGGCACGGCCGCACCCTGGTCGCCTTCGGCGATCCCGACCAGTCGATCTACGCCTTCCGGGGTGCGGACGTGAACGGCATCCTCGACTTCCCCGGCACCTTCCGCCGCGCGGACGGGCGCCCGGCGCCGGTCGCGGTCCTCACGACGTCCCGCCGCTCGGGGGCCACGCTGCTGTCCGCGACCCGTCTGGTCACCCAGCGCATGCCGCTCACCCGGCTGCCCTCGGACAAGGTCCGCGCCCACCGCGAGCTCACCCCGGTCCGCGCGGGCGGCCGCGTCGAGGCGTACACGTACCCCACCGCCTCCACGGAACTCGACAACATCGCGGACATCCTCCGCCGCGCCCACCTGGAAGAGGGCGTCCCCTGGAACGACATGGCCGTCCTCGTCCGCGCCGGCGCCCGCACCCTCCCGTCCGCCCGCCGCGCCCTCACCGCCGCCGGTGTCCCGGTCGAAACGGACGGCGACGACATCCCCCTGCGCCACGAACCCGCGGTGGCCCCCCTCCTGACGGCCCTCCACACCGCCGCGACGGCGACGACCACCCCGGCCCCCGCCGATCCCGCCGGCCGGCCGGCGGGTGCGGAAGTCCCGGCGCAGCAGCCCGCGGGACACCTGCCCGACGCGGACACCCCTGCCCCGGGTGATGGCCCGGGTGACGAGCCCGGCACTCCGGGGCCCGGGTTTCAGGAAGGCCGGGATCTCCCCGCGCAGGGGCAGGGGAGCGGAACCGCCTCCAGCACCACCGCCCTGCACCCCGCCTGGCTCGACCCCGAAACCGCCGGCACGCTCCTCACCTCACCCCTCGGCGGCATGGACACCGCCGACCTCCGCCGCCTCGGCCGCGCCCTCCGCGACGAGGAGCGCGCCGCGGGCAATCGCGTGCCGCCGCCCTCCGACCTGCTCATCGCCCGCGCCCTCGCCGAGCCCGAGCGGCTCACCGCGCACGATCCCGCCTACGCCCGCGGCGCCCAGCGCCTGGGCACGCTGCTGCGCAAGGCCCGCGAGCTCCTCGACGGCGGTGGCACTGCCGAAGAGGCCCTGTGGGAGCTCTGGACCGGCACCCCCTGGCCGCAGCGACTGGAGCGCGCGGCGCTCAGGGGCGGCGCGGCCGGCCGCAACGCCGACCGCGACCTCGACGCCGTCTGCGCGCTCTTCGAAACCGCCGCCCGCGCGGAAGAGCGCAGCGGCGGGCGCGGCGCCCTCAACTTCCTGGCCGAGCTGGAGGCCCAGGACATCGCCGCCGACACGCTCACCCGGCGCCCGGAACGCCCCGCCGCGGTACGCCTCATGACCGCCCACCGCTCCAAGGGCCTC
Organism: Streptomyces sp. NPDC053673; assembly: GCF_055585225.1. NCBI lineage: Bacteria > Bacillati > Actinomycetota > Actinomycetes > Kitasatosporales > Streptomycetaceae > Streptomyces > Streptomyces sp. NPDC053673. The sequence continues at coordinate 10,569 of NZ_JBVJKN010000011.1, forward strand.
GAATGGGGTCTCGTGGTCGTCGCCGGCGTCCAGGAAGGTCTCTGGCCCGACCTGCGCCGCCGTGGCTCCCTCCTCGAAGCCGACCGGATCGGCCGCGACGGCCTCGCCGAACCCCTCACTCCCGGCGCCCTCCTCGCCGAGGAGCGCCGCCTCTTCTACGTCGCCGCCACCCGCGCCCGCGACCGCCTCGTCGTCACCGCCGTCAAGGCACCCGCCGACGACGGTGATCAGCCCTCCCGCTTCCTCACCGAACTCGGTGCGGAGCCGAAGGACATCACCGGCCGCCCCCGCCGCCCCCTCGCCGTCGCTCCCCTCGTCGCCGAACTCCGCGCGACCACCGTCGACCCCGAAGCGAGCCCGGAGCTGCGCGACGCCGCCGCCCGCCGCCTCGCCCGCCTCGCCGCGCTCACGGACGACGAGGGCCAGCCCCTGGTCCCCGCCGCCCATCCGTACCGGTGGTGGGGGTTGAACGAACCGACCCACAGCGGCGTTCCGCTCCGCGACCGCAACCACCCCGTCACCCTCTCGGGCAGTGCCCTCGACCAGCTCGCCAACACCTGCGCGCTGCAGTGGTTCCTGGGCCGCGAGGTCAAGGCGGACGTCCCCGCCACCGCCGCCCAGGGATTCGGGAACGTCGTCCACGTCCTCGCCGACGAGGTCGCCTCCGGCCGCACCCCCGCCGACCTCGCCGTCCTCATGGAGCGCCTCGACTCCGTCTGGGACGCGCTCGTCTTCGACGCCCCCTGGAAGTCCCAGCAGGAGAAGGAGCACGCGCGCGTGGCGCTCGAACGCTTCCTGCGCTGGCACGTCACGGACCGCGGCGGCCGCACCTCCGCCGCCACCGAGCACGACTTCGACGTGACCCTCGAAGCAGGCGCGTACGAGGTACGGATCCGCGGTTCCATGGACCGTGTCGAGCAGGACGAGCACGGCCGGGCGTACGTCGTCGACTTCAAGACCGGAAAACAGGCACCCACCAAGGACGAGGTCGCCCACCATCCCCAGCTCGCCGTCTATCAGCTGGCGGTACGCGAGGGCGCGGTCGACGAGGTCTTCGACGGCCGCCGCCCCGAACCCGGTGGCGCCGAACTCGTACAGCTGCGCCAGCCCGCCCCCAAGAAGGAGGGGGGAGACGCCCTGCCGAGGGTCCAGGCACAGGAGCCGCTCGCAGGGGAGTGGGTCGGCGAGCTGCTCGCCACCGCCGCCGGACGCGTACTCGACGAACGCTTCACCCCGAACACGGGCACCCACTGCGGCCATTGCGCCTTCCGGGCGTCGTGCAGCGCCCGTCCCGAGGGCCGGCACGTCGTCGAATAGCACCTCCCCGGAAGGTGTGGCGTGAATCACGCGGTTTCCGTGCATCCAAAGCCGGCTCACAGCAGTCGCACAACAACGCGATTAGCGATTCCTGCTGGGAGAGACAAATGATGGCCAACCGGAAGTTTCTGGTCTCGGCGGTTGCGTGTGCGGCCCTGACCGCCACCCTCGTCGGCTGCTCCAAGGACGGAGGTGGCAAGGACGCGGGCTCGAAGGGCAAGTCGGACCAGACGGTCAGCGAGTCCCCGAAGGCGCCCGAGCCGTTCGCCGGTCTGACCGGGCAGCAGATCGCCGACAAGGCGGTGGAGGCCACCAAGGCCGCCTCGTCCCTCAAGGTCGCCGGCTCGGGCAAGGACGACGGCAAGCAGCTGGCGATCGAGTTCGCCCTCACCAAGCAGGGCAACTGCAAGGGCAAGATGGGCTACGCCGGTTCCGGTCAGGCCGAGTTCCTCGTGCTCAACAAGGTCATGTACATGAAGGGCGACGAGGCGTTCTACAAGGCCATGGGCAAGGAGGAGGGCTCCTCCGCGGAGGAGACCGCCGCCATGACCGAGATGCTCAAGGGCCGCTGGATGAAGATCCCGGCCGACGAGGACGCGGCCAAGGACATGGGCGGTGCCTGTGACCTCGACGGCCTCATCGACGAGATGGAGGACGGCAGCACGGCCAACGTCACCAAGGGGCAGCTCACCGAGGTCAACGGCCAGAAGGCGATCACGCTGACGGAGAAGGACGGTGCGGAGACGCACACCATCTACGTCGCCGCCGAGGGCAAGCCGTACTTCCTCAAGGTCGTCACCACGGGCGGCGACGAGCCCGGCACCATGACCTTCAGCGACTACGACAAGCCCGTCGCGGCCACTCCTCCGCCGGCCGGCGAGGTGGTCGACCTGGAGAAGATGATGGGCGGCGCCGGAAGCGCCTGACGTCCGGCAGACGGGGACCACTGACTGTCGGTGGTCCCCGTTAGCCTCTCTCGGGTGTCCGCACGCATCACCGACCCCGAGCAGCTCAAGGAGCTCCTCGGTATCCCGTTCACCCCGGAGCAGACGGCCTGCATCACCGCACCGCCCGCCCCGCAGGTCGTCGTGGCCGGAGCAGGTTCGGGAAAGACGACGGTGATGGCGGCCCGGGTGGTGTGGCTCGTGGGCACCGGCCGGGTCGCCCCGGAACAGGTCCTCGGCCTGACCTTCACCAACAAGGCGGCGGGTGAGCTCGCCGAGCGCGTGCGCACGGCGCTCGTACGGGCCGGGGTCACCGACCCCGACACCATCGACCCGGACAACCCTCCGGGCGAGCCGCGTATCTCCACGTACCACGCCTTCGCCGGACAGCTCCTCACCGACCACGGCCTGCGCATCGGCCTCGAGCCGACGACGCGGCTCCTCGCCGACGCCACCCGCTTCCAGCTCGCCGCGCGGGTGCTGCGCGAAGCCCCGGGACCGTATCCCGCGCTGACCAAGTCCTTCCCCTCCCTGGTCAGCGAACTGCTCGCGCTCGACGCCGAGCTCGCGGAGCATCTCGTACGCCCCGAGCAGCTGCGCGCCCACGACTCCGCACTGCTGCACACCCTGGAGACCGCCAAGCTCACCAACGCCGAGCTGCGCAAGGTCCCCGAGGCCGCCGCGGCCCGCCGCGAACTCCTGGACCTGACCGAGCGCTACCGCGCGGCCAAGCGCGCCCGCGACCTGCTCGACTTCGGTGACCAGATCGCGCTCTCGGCGGAACTCGCGCTCACCCGCCCCGAGGTCGGCCGGATCCTGCGCGACGAATTCCGGGTGGTCCTGCTCGACGAGTACCAGGACACCTCCGTGGCCCAGCGGCTGCTGCTCTCCGGCCTCTTCGGCGCCGGCACCGGTCATCCCGTCACCGCCGTCGGTGACCCCTGTCAGGCGATCTACGGCTGGCGCGGCGCGTCCGTCGCCAACCTGGACGACTTCCCCGAGCATTTCCCGTACGCGGACGGCACCCCCGCCACCCGCCTCTCGCTGAGCGAGAACCGCCGCAGCGGAGGCCGCCTCCTCGACCTCGCCAACGGCCTCGCGGAGCCCCTGCGCGCCCGGCACGAAGGCGTCGAGGCACTGCGCCCCGCCCCCGGCGCCGAGCGCGACGGCGCCGTCCGCATCGCCCTCCTGGACACCCACGCGGAGGAGATCGCCTGGCTCGCCGACGCGATCGCCCACCTCGTGCGCACCGGCAAGGAGCCCGGCGAGATCGCCGTCCTGTGCCGCACGGCGGGGGACTTCGCCGAGATCCAGGGCGCCCTCGTCGCCCGCGACATCCCCGTCGAAGTGGTCGGCCTGTCCGGGCTGCTCCATCTGCCGGAGGTCGCCGACCTCGTCGCCGTCTGCGAGGTCCTGCAGGACCCGGGGGCCAACGCCTCGCTGGTACGGATCCTCACCGGCCCCCGCTGGCGCATCGGCCCCCGCGACCTGGCACTGCTGGGCCGCCGCGCCCGGCTCCTCGTGCACCGCGCGGACGACGACGCCGACCCCGACCAGCGCCTCGCCGCGGCTGTCGAAGGCACCGATCCGGCCGAGGTGATCTCCCTCGCCGACGCGCTCGACACGTTCCTCGAATCGAACGACACGGACGACGGCCTGCCGTTCTCCGCCGAGGCCCGCGTCCGATTCGCCCGCCTCGCCACCGAGCTGCGTGAACTCCGGCGCTCCCTCGCCGACCCACTGATGGACGTGCTGCACCGCGTCCTCGCCACCACCGGCCTGGAGGTCGAGCTCTCCGCGTCACCGCACGCCCTGGCCGCCCGCCGCCGTGAAACCCTCGCCAACTTCCTGGACACAGCGGCCTCCTTCGCCTCACTGGACGGCGAAGCGACCCTGCTCGCCTTCCTCGGCTTCCTGCGCACCGCCGAACAGTTCGAGAAGGGCCTCGACAACGCCCTGCCCGGCGGGGAGAACACGGTGAAGGTACTCACCGCCCACAAGTCGAAGGGACTCGAATGGGACGTCGTCGCCGTCCCGGGACTGGTCGCCGACCAGTTCCCGAGCACCCGCGCCCGCGAATCCTGGACCTCCCAGGCCAAGGTCCTGCCGCACGCGCTGCGCGGTGACGCCGACACGCTCCCGGACATCACCTCCTGGGACGCGAAGGGCCTCAAGGCCTTCAAGGACGAGATGAAGGACCATCAGCACACGGAAGAACTCCGCCTGGGCTATGTGACCTTCACCCGCCCCCGCTCCCTGCTGCTCGGCTCGGCCCACTGGTGGGGCCCGACCCAGAAGCGCCGCCGCGGCCCGTCCTCCTTCCTGCACGCCCTGTACGACCACTGCGCGGCCGGCCATGGCGAGATCGAGGCATGGGCCGAAGAGCCCCCGGAGGACGCCGAGAACCCCGCACTCCAGGAGAGAGCGGCCGAGCACGCCTGGCCCCTGCCCCTGGACTCCGCGGCGATGGTCCGCCGCCGCGCGGCCGCGGACCTGGTGCTGGCGCACCTGGACGCGCTCTCGGCGGATGCGTCGAATGCATCGAATGCATCGAATGCGTTGGATGCGCTGGATGCGTCGGGCGAGCCGGACGCGTCGGATCAGCCGAGCGAGCGGGAACAGCCGGACGGGCCGGAGGTGCCCCAGGAGGACCTCTGGCCGGATGACGCACAGGCCTGGGGCGACGAGGAGCCCTGGGGCGACGAACCGGCCTGGGACGACGAACCGGCCTGGGAGGGCGAGCTCGCGCCGGGCGTCGATGATCCCCGGCCGTCGCGCGAGGGTCCGCCGGCCGAAGGCAGCCCGTCCGACCCATCCGACCCATCCGACCCATCCGACCCATCTGACCCGTTCGGCCCGTCCGATCCGTCCAGCCGGCCCGGTCATGCCGGCGATCGCCCGGAGGGCGGCCGGGGCTGCGCGAGCTTGCCCCCGGTTCCGGGGAGAAACCGGGCGGGGGAGGTCTCCCCGCGCCTCCCCGCCCAGCGCGGCGAGCCACTCACCCCCGAGGACGCCCGGGTCATCGCCTCCTGGGACCGCGATCTCGACGCGCTCACCGGCGAGCTGCGCCGCGCCCGCGCCGCGGTACGCGACGTACCCGTACCGCCGTCGCTGTCCGCGTCCCAGCTGCTGCGGCTCGCCGCCGACCCCGACGGCTTCGCCCAGGAGCTGGCCCGCCCCATGCCGCGCCCCCCGCAGCGGGCCGCGCGCCGCGGCACCCGCTTCCACGCCTGGGTGGAGTCGCGCTTCGAGGAGCTGCCGCTGCCCATGCTCGGGCCGGACGAGCTGCCCGGCGGTGACCCGGAGGAGGCCGAGATCGCCGACGAACGGGATCTCGCCGCGCTCAAGGAGGCGTTCGAGCGCACCCCGTACGCCCGCCGCACCCCCTACCGCGTGGAAGTGCCCATCCAGCTCACCCTCGCGGGCCGCGTCGTCCGGGGCCGTATCGACGCCGTCTACCGCGACGAGACGACCGGTGCGTTCGAGATCGTGGACTGGAAGACCAGCCGGGCCCGCGATGCCGACCCGCTCCAGCTCGCCGTCTACCGCCTCGCCTGGGCCGAGCAGCACGGCCTCCCGCCCGAATCCGTCGCGGCCGCCTTCGTCTACGTACGCACAGGAGAGGTCGTCCACCCCGGCGGCCTGCCCGGCAGGGCAGGCCTGGAGCGCATCCTCCTGGAGGATCCGGAGCGGGGCCCGGAGCAGGATCCAGGGCAGGACCCCGTGCCGCAACCGGTCCCCGACCGGGCCGGCGAACCCGCCCCGGACGCCGGATAGGCTCAAGGCCATGAGCGACACCCCGGACACCGCCGTCCGTACGTACCTGGAGCAGCACCGCGCGGCCTTCCTCGACGACCTCGCCGACTGGCTGCGCATCCCGTCCGTCTCCGCCCAGCCGGAGCACGACGGGGACGTACGGCGCAGCGCGGACTGGCTGGCGGCGAAGCTCAAGGAGACCGGCTTCCCGACCGTCGAGATCTGGACCCCTTCTGATTCAAGGACTGGGTCCGGCGCGCCCGCCGTCTTCGCCGAGTGGCCGTCCGGCGACCCGGACGCCCCCACCGTGCTGGTCTACGGCCACCACGACGTCCAGCCCGCCGCCCGCGAGGACGGCTGGCACACCGACCCCTTCGAACCGGTCGTCAAGGACGGCCGGATGTACGGCCGCGGCGCCGCCGACGACAAGGGCCAGGTCTTCTTCCACACCCTCGGAGTGCGTGCGCACCTCGCCGCCACCGGCCGCACCACCCCCGCCGTCAACCTGAAGCTCCTCGTCGAGGGTGAGGAGGAGTCCGGCTCGCCGCACTTCCGCGCCCTCGTGGAGCAGCACAGGGACCGCCTCACCACCGACGCCGTGATCGTCTCCGACACCGGCATGTGGTCCGAGACCACCCCCACCGTCTGCACCGGCATGCGTGGCCTCGCCGACTGCGAGATCGAGCTGTACGGCCCCGACCAGGACATCCACTCCGGTTCCTTCGGCGGCGCAGTGCCCAATCCGGCCACGGTCGCGGGCCGCCTCGTCGCCGCGCTGCACGACGAGAACGAGCGCGTCACGATCCCCGGCTTCTACGACGGCATCGCGGAGCTGACCGACACCGAGCGCGAGCTCCTCGCGGAGCTGCCCTTCGACGAGGCCGAGTGGCTGCGTACGGCGAAGTCGTACGGGACGCTCGGCGAGGCCGGCTACTCCACACTGGAGCGCATCTGGGCCCGGCCGACCGCCGAGGTCAACGGCATCGGCGGCGGATACCGGGGCCCCGGCGGAAAGACGATCATCCCGTCCTCCGCCCAGCTGAAGCTCTCGTTCCGGCTGGTCGCAGGACAGGATCCGGACCGGATCGAGGAAGCGATCCGCACCTGGGTCGCGTCGCGGATTCCGGCCGGCATCCGCCACAAGATCACTTTCGGCGCCGCGACCCGCCCCTGCCTCACACCGCTGGACCACCCCGCCCTCCAGGCCGTCGCCCGCTCCATGGGGCGCGCGTTCGACGGGCAGAAGATCCGCTTCACGCGCGAGGGCGGCTCCGGACCTGCCGCCGACCTCCAGGACGTGCTCGGTGCCCCCGTGCTCTTCCTGGGTATCTCCGTACCATCCGACGGATGGCACGCACCGAACGAGAAGGTCGAGCTGAACCTGCTGCTCAAGGGTGTCGAGACCACCGCCCACCTGTGGGGCGATCTGGCCGGCGCCCTCCACTGACAGACCACCGAATCATCCGGGGGAGTTGGAAGTACCTGTGAGCACCTTCAATGACGTCGCCGACGGCCGTGCCATCGGCCTCACCGCGCCGAGCGGCATCGACCGAGCGGCGCACCACCGACTCGATGAGGCCTGGCTGGCGGCGGCATGGAGCCACCCGACGACACGGGTGTTCGTCATCTCCGGCGGACAGGTGCTCATCGACGACACCCCCGACGGCCGCACCGAACTCGTCATGACCCCGGCCTTCGAGGCCCCCGTCACGGAGACCCACCGCTACTTCCTGGGCACCGACGAGGAGGGCGTCAGATACTTCGCGCTGCAGAAGGACGCCCTCCCCGGGCGGATGGACCAGTCCGCGCGCGCCGCCGGGCTGCGCGAGGCCGGACTGCTCCTGTCCCCGCGGGACGCCGGTCTGATGGTGCACGCGGTCGCACTCGAGAACTGGCAGCGACTGCACCGCTTCTGCTCACGTTGCGGCGAGCGCACCGTCATCGCGGCCGCGGGCCACATCCGCCGCTGCCCGGCCTGCGGAGCCGAGCACTACCCGCGTACCGACCCCGCCGTGATCATGCTCGTCACCGACGAGGAGGACCGCGCGCTCCTCGGCCGCCAGGTCCACTGGCCCGAAGGCCGTTTCTCCACGCTCGCCGGCTTCGTCGAGCCCGGCGAGTCGATCGAGCAGTCCGTGATCCGCGAGGTGTACGAGGAGGCCGGCGTCACCGTGGGCGACGTCGAGTACGTCGCCAGCCAGCCGTGGCCCTTCCCGTACAGCCTGATGCTGGGCTTCATGGCCCGCGCCACCTCGTCGGAGATCACCGTGGACGGCGAGGAGATCCACGAGGCCCGCTGGTTCTCGCGGGAAGACCTGCGGGCCGCCTTCGAGTCCGGGGAGGTACTGCCTCCCTACGGAATCTCGATTGCGGCCCGCCTCATCGAGCTCTGGTACGGCAAGCCCCTGCCAAAGCCGGGCTCCGCCGTCTGACGGCACCGGGCCGGTCAGACGCCGATCTTCTGCTTGACCTGAGCCAGCGAGGGGTTGGTCAGAGTCGAACCGTCGGCGAAGAGAATGGTCGGCACGGTCTGTAGACTTCCCTCGTGCTTGTGGTGGCCAGGGAGGGCCGCCCATGTCTTGGGGAGGGCAAGGGTGAGCGACAAGCCCAGGGCGCTTGGCGTGGTCCGTCTGTCTGTAGGCAACGAGAACCAGACCGGCGAGGAAACGCAGCGGACCCGCATCAGCAAGCGGGCGGACGCGGAGGAAATGGAGCTGGTCGACTTCGCAGTCGACATCGACGTGTCGGCGTCCATCTCGCCGTGGATGCGGCCGTCCCTGGGTGACTGGCTCAACAACAAGAAAGACCAGTTCGACCACATCATCATCCTGAAGATCGACCGCATCGCGCGGTCGGTCCGCCACCTCTCGGACATCATCGAGTGGTGCGAGGCGAACGGTAAGGGCCTGATCTCCTGCGAAGAGGGGTTTGACCTCTCGAAGCCGTGGGGCAAGACGATCGCAAAGATCCTGGCCGTGGTTGCTGAGGCTGAGCTGGACGCCATCAAGGTCCGCAACAAGGCTTCCCGGGAGACCATGCGGAAGACCGGCCGCTGGCCGGGTGGCCTTGTCCCGTTCGGCCGTATGGCGGTGAAGGGCGAGGAAGGGTTCACCCTGGAACTCGACCCCGAGTACGGCCCAACGCTGATCGAGATGATCCGGCGCTTCATCGAGAAGCCGAGCTTCTCGGCCGTCGCCGACTGGCTGAACGAGCAAGGCGTGCCCACGGCTCAGGACATCGCCCGTATCCGCGCAGCGGCAGGCGAGAGCACGACTCGGCTGGCCGACCCGAAGCCTCGGGGCGTCAGGTGGACGCCGACCACAGTGCAAGCCGTGCTGGCCAGCCGCTCGCTGCTCGGGGAGTACGTACGTGCCAATGGCGCCGTGGTCCGCAACGACGACGGCACACCCGTCATGCGGTCTGAGCCGGTGCTGAACGAGGAGGAGTGGGCGAAGCTGTCGGACGCCGTCGCCTCGGTCAAGTACAAGAAGCAGAAGGGCTCCACGTCGCCGACGGTGGGCGTGACGTTCTGCCTGTTGTGCGGAAGCTCCCTCTACTTCGTCAAGGGTGACCTGGCCAGAGGCAAGCGGGAGCGATACCGCTGCCACGGCAACAAGAGCAAGGGCATCCAGGCATGCCCGAAGCAGAGGTTCTGGGCTGAAGACCTGTACCCCTGGCTGGAGTCGGCCCTGTTGGGCGAGATCGGCCACCTGGAACGGATGGAGTCGAAGACGACCATCGACGACAGCCGTGCGGCGAAGCTCGCCGTGATCGACGGCAAGATGAACCAGCTCCTGAAGGAACTCCAGCAAGACGAGATCAGCGCCGTCGCGTACGCCTCACAAGTGGCCGGCCTTGCCCAGGACCGAGAGAAGGTCACCAACCAGGAGGGGCCGAAGCCGGTGACCGTGTGGACGGGCACTGGCGAGAGTTACGGCGAGTGGTGGGAGCGGTCGAGTGTCGACGAGCGCCGGGAGTTCCTGAAGAAGCACAAGGTGAAGGCGCACTTCCGACCCGATGTCCTTGCCATCGATCCAGGCGACCTCATCGAGAACATCAAGCACCAGGGCGTCTCGTGGTGGGACGCCCCAGTCAAGGCTTCTCAAGTGCTTGCACCGATCACGCCGGTATCGCTGTCCGGAAAGCCGTACGAGAAGCCTGCGACGCTGACAGGTGCCGAATGGGAGATCGTCAGTCGTTGGGAGGACTTCGAAGCGGAACGGGCGAAGGCCGAGCTGGAAGCCAACCGAGCAGAGGGGGCCGAGAAGGTCCCGGCTTCTGCCTGATGTAAGTCGAGCAAGCGGAGGAAGGCCCCCTACGACGGGGGCCTTTCCCGTTTCAGCATGTTGTACGACGCCGGGCCAGGTCGCCGCCGTCGCTCCCGACTGCACGAGACCGAGCCCAGGCCCGAAGCCTTGGGCGTCCACCTGTGAAGCGCCGTGCCTTCCGTACGGCCACCCCAGCGATGAAGGGAGACACATGTCCCGCCGTCCGGCGGGGGGTCGCTGGCGCACCCGTGTGCGCCTCACAGGAAGGAGCCGCAAACCAGTGGCCATCAGCTTCGGTCATGACCGCCCGTGGGGCGGAGTCTCCCAGATCGAGTACCGCCGCAAGGCGCAGGACCCTGCACACCAGCTTGCCTACCGTGTCCACTTCGCCGCCATCGGATGGGCCGACCGTCAGGGGCACGCAGCCTTCGCCCCTGGGAAGCTGGCCGCCCTACTCGGCAAGGACGGCAAGCCCCTGTCTGACCAGAGCACGAACAATGCGATCGCACGCGCCAAGAGACTCGACCTTGTGTCGCCCCGGTCGGGAGCCGCTCCGTGCACTTCCCCGCCGTCGCCAAGCAGCCAGCGCAAGCCTGTGATCAGGCGCTACGCCGCAGCCGGCTAGAATGCGGCCCAGCCAAAAAGCCCCTGAAACCGTGGCAGGATTTGAGCCGGTAAGACCTGGCGGTCGGGCAAGGCCCTTCAAGGGGTCATACCCCACCCCCTTCCGCCGTTGCCTCTGGGTCGTCTCGGCCATCCGCTTCGCTGTCGACCTGGCAGGCGTGAGCCCTTGTCTTCCCGCCTCGACAGGCTGGCCCATACCCGGCTCACAACCCCTTGCCGATGCGGACAGGGCGCAGCGCTGGCCGACACAAGGCGGACGGCGCGGTCCGACCGTGGCGCAGAGTGACCAGTAACGGGCATCTTGAAAACCAAGGTTTGTGAGACGAGACCGCAAGCGCCCCGGAAGGGAGTGCAGCACTGTTCAAAACCCGTCTCGAAACTTCCTCCCCAAGCTTGATGTATTGAGACGAGTTCTGAGACAGTCCGGGCCGTGACGACGAACACGATCACTGGTCAGCTCATCGGTTACACCCGCGTCTCCACTGATGACCAGGAAGCGCAGTTGCAGCGCGACGCACTGACGGCCGCAGGCTGCGCCCGGATCTTCGAGGACAAGGCATCAGGCAGGAACACCAACAGACCGGAGCTGACGGCCGCACTCGACTACGCCCGCGCTGGCGACACCCTGTGCGTGTGGAAGCTGGACCGCTTCGCCCGGTCCCTCATCGACTTGGTGACCATGGTCGACACGCTTCGGGAGCGCGGCATCGGGCTCAAGGTGCTCACGGGTGCGCTGGCCAACATTGACCCCGGCACGGCCGACGGCCGTCTCATGCTTCAGGTGGTCGGAGCCATGGCGGAGTTCGAGCGCAGCCTCATCAAGGAGCGCACCCGCGCCGGACTGGACGCAGCCAAGGCGCAGGGACGTACGGGCGGACGGCCGTCCGTCGTCGATGAGGACGTGCTTACGGTGGCCCGTGCCAGAAAGGCGAAGGGCGAGAGCGTGAGCGCCATCGCCAAGGCTCTCGGGATCTCCCGTGCCACCCTGTACCGCCACCTCGGCGAGAGCGCCTGAGGCAGGCGCACAGCCGCGCGGTCAGACCGCCAGGGCGCGGACAAGCATCGTGCCCACGACCCTGCCCTCTGGCGGGTCGATCAGAGAGACACACACGTCGGAGAAGCCGTGCCCCGTCGGAATGCGCCCCCACTGATCCGGGGTGCGGTCGTGCCGCAGTCCGGCTTTGGCAGGCTTGGGCCCCTGACTGCCTGGAGGCAAATGCGAGAAGGCCAGGGTGCCGCCCAGTGCCATACGGGAGCGGATCAGCGGGAGCAGGGTGTCCGGATCGACGAACCACACGGCACCAAAGATCGAGAGCACGACATCGAATGTCTGATCCGTCTCGTTCAGGAATGCCGTCGCCTCCGCCGTACAGAACTCAAGGCCCGGCAGATGGCCCCAGCGCTCCCGCGCGACCGCCTCACGGGCAGGGGCGATGTCTACCCCCAGACCGGTCGCGCCAAGCGTCACGAGGTGCGCGAGGTTACTACCGCTCCCCGAGCCGAGTTCCAGCACCCGGCGTCCGGCCATGGGGCCCAGAACGCTCTCGTTCGGGCCGTGATCGGCGTACTGAGTCCAGTTCAGCCAGGTCGTATCACCCTTGGCGTTTACGGTCCCGCGCGGCTTGCTCGCGACCGCGTACCTGTCCCAGGACTCAGCCAATGACATGCGGTGATCCTTTCCGGCATGAGGGGCCCATCCCCAACGTACGGGGACAGGCCCCAACTCACCTGCTGTCCACTTCTACTTGGGCGAGTCGTGGCACCCGGCGTGGCACTGGTTGCAGTCGGCCGCGTCCTCCATGCCCCAGAGGGCGGGGTCGATCTCGAACCCGGCCGCCTTGATGGCCTTGATCGTCTGCTCCAGTACGAGCGGGCCGCCGGTCTTGGAGTCGTGGCCGTCCCGCGTCGCCTTGTCGTCGCTGACGCACAGGACTCCGACCGCCGTCCCCGGAAGCTCCGGAACGTGGTGGATGTACCGGCCGAAGTGCTGGCTGGTGAAGTGGTGGTACGGGATCGAGTCGAGCATGAACGAGTGCCATGCCTCGTCCACCTGCTTGGACGGACCCATGAGAAGGTCCGGGTTCTCACCGCACGTGACCAGGTAGGCGATGGCCTGCCCGAACTTGGCCTCTGCCAGTTCGCGCGTGTTCTCCGGGTTGCGGAGGAGGAGGACCACCTCTCTCTCCCACACGTCCGGCGTGACGTACGCCTTCGGGTCGCAGATCACTACTGCCGTACTCATGCTGGCTTGCCTCCACGCAATTGGGGTTCCGTGGTGCTCCGGTTGCGTCGTCCACCCGGGCACTTGGGACACAGGCACGGCGGCATGAGGCCAGTAGCGAGAGGCTCCCCGCCCTCACCCTCGTACAGGGTTCGTGGCTTGGTCTGAGTGCCGTTGGCTCTCACCGTGTAAGCGCTGATGCGGATGGACATGACGACCATGTTCCGGATCGATCACGACCATTGCGGCGACGTTCAAGGTGCCCCTCGGGCGTCATGTCGGTGTCACCCCGAGGGCGTCAAACCGGTGTCATTGGAGGCGTGACGTGGCTACCCTCAGATCATGACGACTCCGGCCGAGCGGGAGCGAATCCCCAACGACGTGCTGACCTCCGTACGCAAGTCGATGAACCTCAGCCAAGACGAGTTCGCCCGGGGCTTACGCGGCGCAGGCGAGGAGCTGGGGGAACCGAACGACGCCTCCAAGCGACTCGTGCAACGCTGGGAGTCCGGGGAGACCAGGACATGCCGCCCGCTGTACGCGCGGGCACTGAAGCGGTTCACCGGCCGTACCCCTGAGTCGCTGGGGTTCGCGATCCCGATGGCACGCGTCCACTCGGACGGGGCAGGAGGCCACGACATGGAGGCTGGGGAAGTCGGCACGGCCGACGCTGTCACAAGCCCGGAGCCAGAGCCGCAGAGCGAGTACGCGGGCATCTGGCTGTCCCGGTACGAGTTCTACTCATCCAGCCGTGACGAGGCGTTCGACTGCAAGCATCACGTCGTGATCGTCCAGCACGGCAACCGGCTGACAGCCCAGAGCCTGCCCGGAGCATCGACCAACCCGGACAGCCCGTTGTCCCTGGATCTCACCGTGGCCCGGAACGTCGTCACCGGTACGTGGACCGAGCAGACGGCAGCCGACGGGTACTACCAGGGCGCCCGCTACCACGGTGCGATTCAGCTACTCATCGAGCCGACAGGCCGACGCATGGCGGGCAAGTGGGTCGGCTTCGGCAAGGACTTCGACGTGAACACGGGCCCATGGGAGCTGCGCCTACTCGACCGGTCCACGGGGCGCGCAAGCATTGAGCGGTACTCGACCCTCCCTGATTGAGAGGTGTGCCCTTGCTCGGGCCCGCCCCCTGTTGAAGGGCGGCGCAAGACAGCAGCCGACCCCCGTCGAGCTTCGATGACGGGGGTCTCTCTACGCGCGACGGGGAAGGGGCCGTCAGACGCCGAGCGCCTGCTTCACCTGGGCAAGGCTCGGGTTCGTCATGACGATGTCGTCGCCACCGTTGGGGGGAACTACCAGAACCGTCGGAACCGTCTGGTTGCCGCCGTTCGCCTTCTCGACGAAGGCCGCGGACTGCGGGTCCTCCTCGATGTTGACCTCGACGTAGCTGATGCCCTCCCGGTCGAGCTGGCTCTTCAGCCGACGGCAGTAGCCGCACCAGGTCGTGCTGTACATCGTCAGAGATCCCTGCATCTTCTTCTCCCGCTCCTCCGGCTCGTGGGGTTTCCCGGTAGTCGAACGTACGCGACCCCGGGCGACATTCCCGATGGGGTACGGACGGCCGTACGGGCGGGGGAGTCGCCTGGGCGGGGGAGGCCGGGGCGGAGGGCGATCAGGCGGAGGGAGGGCGATTAGTACGACCGGTCCGGCCTCCCTGTGGACAACCGTCCCGGTGATCTCGCGGGACCTGGCAGCATGGCGGGGTGACAGCAGCAACGCACTCCACTCTCTTCCCGCAGGTCCCCGAGTCGGCGGACGCGGTGCTCGGCGGGCTCGACCCCGAGCAGCGCGAGGTCGCGACCGCCCTGACCGGCCCGGTGTGCGTCCTGGCGGGCGCCGGCACGGGCAAGACCCGCGCGATCACCCATCGCATCGCGTACGGCGTCCGCGCCGGGATACTCCAGCCCGCGAGTGTGCTGGCCGTCACGTTCACCAACCGCGCCGCGGGAGAGATGCGCGGCCGGCTGCGACAGCTCGGCGCGGGCGGCGTGCAGGCCCGCACCTTCCATTCGGCCGCCCTGCGCCAGCTCCAGTACTTCTGGCCGAAAGCCGTCGGCGGTGAGCTGCCCCGGTTGCTCGAGCGCAAGATCCAGTTGGTCGCCGAGGCCGCGGCGCGCTGCCGTATCCGCCTCGATCGCAACGAGCTCAGGGATGTGACCAGCGAGATCGAGTGGGCCAAGGTCACCCAGACGGTCCCCGCCGACTATCCCGCCGCCGTCGCCAAGTCCCGCCGGGACGCTCCCCGCGACCCGGCCGAGATCGGCCAGATCTATGCGTTGTACGAACAGCTGAAGCGCGACCGCTCGGTGATCGACTTCGAGGACGTCCTGCTGCTCGCCGTCGGCATCCTCCAGGACCGCCACGACATCGCCGAGCAGATCCGCCGCCAGTACCAGCACTTCGTCGTGGACGAGTACCAGGACGTGTCGCCGCTCCAGCAGCGGCTGCTGGAGCTGTGGCTCGGTGACCGGGACAGCCTCTGCGTCGTCGGCGACGCCAGCCAGACGATCTACTCCTTCACCGGAGCCACCCCGGACCATCTGCTGAACTTCCGCACCCGCCACCCCAACGCGACGGTGGTGAAGCTCGTTCGCGACTACCGCTCCACCCCCCAGGTCGTCCATCTCGCCAACGGTCTGCTGAGCCAGGCCAGTGGCCGTGCCGCCGAGCACCGCCTCGAGCTGATCTCGCAACGCGACCCCGGGCCCGAGCCCGCCTACGCGGAGTACGCCGACGAGCCTTCCGAGGCCGAGGGCACCGCCCGGCGCATCCGCGACCTGATCGCCGCGGGCGTCCCGGCCGGGGAGATCGCCGTGCTCTACCGGGTCAACGCCCAGTCCGAGGTCTACGAACAGGCCCTCGCCGACGCCGGCGTGCCGTACCAGCTGCGCGGCGCCGAGCGGTTCTTCGAGCGCGCCGAGGTACGGGAGGCCGGGGTCGCCCTGCGGGGCGCCGCCCGGGCCGGGGGGAACGACGCACTGCTGGACGACGCGGAGGACCTGCCCTCCCAGGTCCGCGCGGTGCTCTCCACCAAGGGCTGGACCACCGAGCCCCCGGCCGGCTCCGGAGCCGTCCGGGACCGCTGGGAGTCCCTCGCCGCGCTGGTCCGCCTCGCCGAGGACTTCGCCCGCGTCAAGCCGGCGGCGAGCCTCGCAGATCTCGTCGCCGAGCTCGACGAGCGGGCCGCCGCCCAGCACGCCCCGACCGTCCAGGGAGTCACCCTCGCCTCGCTCCACTCCGCGAAGGGCCTGGAGTGGGACGCCGTGTTCCTGGTCGGCCTCACCGAGGGCATGATGCCGATCACCTACGCCAAGACCGATGAACAGGTCGAGGAAGAGCGCCGGCTGCTCTATGTCGGAGTCACCCGCGCCCGGCTCCATCTCTCGCTCTCCTGGGCCCTGTCCCGCTCGCCCGGCGGCCGCGCTTCCCGCCGGCCCACCCGGTTCCTGAACGGGCTGCGGCCGGGCTCCGTGGCGCCGGGCGCCCGCACCGCGGGCGTCGGCGGGGGCATCGATCGCGGCACCGGCCCCGGCAGCCGGCGCAAGCGGCGCGGACCGGTCCAGTGCCGGGTCTGCGGCAAAACGCTCACCGACGCCGGTGAGATGAAACTGATGCGCTGTGAGGACTGCCCCTCCGACATGGACGAGGCGCTGTACGAGCGGCTCCGCGAGTGGCGCTCCGAGCAGGCCAGGGAGCTGGGCCAGCCGGCGTACTGCGTCTTCACCGACAAGACCCTGATGGCGATCGCCGAGGCCGTGCCCGGCAGTGAGGGAGAGCTGTCCGGGATCTCGGGCGTCGGCGGGCGCAAGCTCGAGCGCTTCGGAGCCGATGTCCTGGCCATCTGCGCAGGTGAGGAGGTTGGCGGGGGTGCCGAGGACGACTGATGCAAACTCGTCGAAAAAATAGTTTGCGCCTGCCCCAGTCATCCCCATAGGTTCTTAACCACGAGAACAGCGGCTTCTCTGAAGCCCTGCTTTCGTGCTGTACTTATCCGAATACGCGCGATCGGCCCCGGCCGGTCCCAGAGACGCCGAGAGGAGGCGATTCCAGTGATCAGCATCAACACCAGCTTCATCCGCACCGCCAAAATGACCGATCGCTCGGTCGTCTCCGCCTGCTCGCTCGGCCTCTCCGGTTCGGCGTTCATTGGCACCGGTCTGTCCGGCTTCGCGGCCGTTCTTCCGGTGTCCCTCCCTGCGGGTCTGCCCGTCCGGGAGCGCAATGAGCGACCGACCAAGGCACTGGAAGCAGTAGCAGCAGGCGAGGCCAAGGCCTATGCCTTTGCGGCGGCCAGTGCCGAAGCGAAGCAGCAGACGACGCAGCACCACACGATGTGGGCCTTCCGTGGGCTCGAACCCTGGAGTGATCCAGCCTGATTCAGAGTCAGGCCGGCGCCTTCAGGGCCGCGGAACCCCACCCGGGATCCGCGGCCCTTCTGTTTTCCCCGATGAGGAAACGGAGCGAAGGGGCCTCGGGACCAGCAAGACCCGGTACCAGCCGAAGCCCGGTCAACAGACCGGAACGACCAGACGAGGAAAACACCACCGTGCAACTCGAAGCGCACGCCCCGTCCGTACCGCCTTCCGAAACGATCCCCCCGCCCGGCCTCACGGAGGACTCCACCTTGACCCCCCTCACCGCGCTGTCCGCGCTCGACGACGCCATCGAGAACCTCGGCGTACCCGTCCCCTGCCGTTCCTACGACCCGGAGGTCTTCTTCGCCGAGTCGCCGGCCGATGTCGAGTACGCCAAGTCCCTCTGCCGGACCTGCCCGCTCGTCGAGGCCTGCCTCGCGGGCGCCAAGGAGCGGCGTGAGCCGTGGGGTGTCTGGGGCGGAGAGCTCTTCGTCCAGGGTGTCGTCGTCGCCCGCAAGCGGCCGCGTGGCCGCCCGCGCAAGAACCCGGTCGCGGCATGAACGCCGTCGGCACCATCGACCGTCCCCTCACGCACGATCCCCAGAAGCAGGCCCCGATGACCTCTTCCACGAGCGAGCCGTCCGGCTCCGCCACCCCAGCCGTCACCACCATCGGCGCGAACGCATCGCGTCAGAACAGGACCCGAGAGATGCAACTCATCCCAGAAGCCCTGGCTCGTGCGCATATGCATGAGCGTCTGCGGGAAGTCGACGCGGAACGCCAGGCCGTGCGCCTGCTCGCCGCCCGGCGGATGCAGCGGCGCGCAGAGCGCGCGTCGATGCGCGCCCGCCGCGCGCTGGCCATGGCTGTCATGCACTAGCCGACAGCCGAGCCGCACGCAGAACAGTGCCTCCCGCGGGGGCCGGTCCGAAGGGACCGGCCCCCGCGGTGCGTTGTCCTGCGGTCCGCCCCGTACGGAGTTATCGTCACGAGGTGGACCAGCAGACTCATCACCCTGCCCAGCCGGGTGCGGGGAACGTCGTGTGCTCCCGGTGCGGCGCGGTCGCCGAAGGCACTCCGCCGACCTGGACCTGCTCCGTGGAGAACGGCCGTCGCCACTACTTCTGTGAGGCATGCGCCCGCGCCAACATCAGGGCGATCGAGGGACGGCTCGACTCGTCCTGGTGGTGACGGGGCCACGGGCAATCGGCCCCCTCCCGCACACGGGACAGAACGCGGACACCCTCCCGACGGGTCAGGCTTGCGCGGGCACGCCGTCCGCGTCCGGTTCCTCCTGCCCCGGCTCGGCAGGCTCGTCGTGTTCGAGGATCTCGTTGAGGTCTTGGGTGACCGGAAGGAAGCCGGGCACCCAGGACTCCAGTTCGTCGCGGAGCCGGACCGTAGCGTTCAGCTGACAGAGCACCCCTATCGTGCTCAGCGTCACGCGATGGATGAGCAAGTACGCGGGCGGCAGATTGAGCTGCTTGCCCAACTGGTGTGCGGGGGAGCGGGGGTCGGCTATCCGTGCCGCCTGGGTCCGCATCCAGCCACGGGTGAAGGTGAAGGCGTCGACCTCCGCCGGCTCGATGATCGGGAGCAGATAGTCCAGCACCGCGTCCGGGTCGAGGTCGATCGACTCTTTGACGAAGCCCTCCTCGCACAGCAGTCCGTAGACCGCCTCGGCCTCGCCGTCCAGCGTCATCCGGAGCGAGTCACCGATGGTCCTGGGCAGTCCGCCGGAAAGCCGGTCGACGGTGCCGAAGTCCAGCACGCCCAGCCGCCATTCGCCCGCATCCTTCCCGCCGAGCTCCGTGCCCCCGTCCGGATCCGCGTCGCGTGCGGGGAGCAGCCGGAAGTTGCCCGGGTGCGGATCCGCGTGCAGCAGACCTGTCCGCGCGGGGCCGGAGAAGAGGAAGCGGGCCAGCAGCTGTCCCGCACGGTCCCGCTGCTCCTGCGTACCGTCGCTGATGACCTCCGCGAGCGGTATCCCGTCGATCCACTCGGTCACCAGCACCTGGTCGGACTGGTGCACCACATCGGGAACCACCACATCCGGATCGTCCGCGAACTCCGCCGCATGCTCCCGCTGGGCCTCGGCCTCCAGCTCGTAGTCCAGCTCCTCCGACACCCGGTCACGTAGCTCGGTGATCAGCGGCTTGATGTCCATGCCCGGGATCAGCGGGCCCAGCAGCCGGGCGAACCGGCTCAGCTGGGACAGATCGGAGAGCAGCGCGTCTCCGGCCCCCGGGTACTGCACCTTCACCGCGACTTCGCGCCCGTCGTGCCAGATCGCCCGGTGGACCTGACCGATCGACGCGGCCGCAGCGGGTTTGTCATCGAACTCCAGGAAGAGCTCGCGCCAGTCCTCGCCGAGCCGTTCCGCGAGCACCTCGTGGACCGTGCGCGTCGGCATCGGGGGAGCGGCGTCCTGGAGTTTGGTCAGCGCGGCCCGGTAGGGGCCGGCGACCTCCTCGGGCAGGGCGGACTCGAAGACGGACATGGCCTGCCCGAACTTCATCGCACCCCCCTTGAGTTCACCGAGCACCTTGAACAGCTGCTCCGCGGTGCGCTGTTGCAGCTCGCGGGCCACTATCTCCGCCGACTTGCCACCGATCCGCTTGCCCAGGCCCCAAGTGGCGCGGCCCGCGATGCCCAGTGGCAGCGCGGCCAACTTGGCGGTACGGGTGACCGCCTTCCGGGGAAGATCAGACATGCGCCCCTCCAGATCCCAGACTGCCGTGCCGCTTGTGCCTTAGGGCATTGCTTCGTCGACGGCGGTTACCCGGCCATTGTGTCGTGTGGTGTCCCGGACCCCGAGGCGCGCTCCCCTCCAGTCTGCCCAGCCGCTCCGCAGGAACAGTCGCGGTGGGCCCTGATCTGCTGCGATCGCCACTCCAGCAGCGGCATTGAAGCCTCCCAGCGGGCTCCTGTGCTCGCGGGCAGTTCACCGTCCAGAAAGGACAGGGCATGGGCTGCCGCCAGCCCGGCGACCGTGGTGGCCAGTCCGAGATCACAGGGCCCGGCCCCCGCGCCGCGGCGGCCGGAGCGCCACTGGGCCAGCATCCGCGGCCACGCGGGATCGCGGTCCGCCCGGGCCAGCCCCAGGCATCCCGCGCAGGCCGTGCCGCCGGGCAGCACCAGCGGCCCCACGACACCGGTGGCTTCGACAACGCCCGCGTAGAGATGAGGAGTCCCGGTGGTGAGCCAATCCTCGGCCGTCGCCGGATCGGGGGCGTACGCCGCGAGTCCGTCGCGTGGGGCGACGACCACCAGGGACAGTGCGGGCTCGTCCAGTGGCGGGCCTCCGGCCGGCCGCCGCGCTGCTCGGGGCATCCTGCCCGGGGCGGACCGGCGCACCAACTGCCGGGCGGCCGCGTCCCTGCGCCCACCGACCGCTTCCGACGGCAGCCCGCCGGGCGCCACGTCCCACGGCTCCGTACACCCGCCGTCCAGCACATCGACCTGGCCCACCCCCGAGGCGGACAGCACGGCCGCGAGCGCTGCCCCGACCCGGCCGGAGCCCCGGACCTGGACCCGCATGGCACCCCTGGCCGCCAATCGCCCCATGCCGCCGCCCGGTTCCGGATGGACGACGGAGAGCGAGGCGAGATCGGGGCGCAGCCGGTCGAGCGCGCCTGCCCGCTCCCGTAACAGATCGGCCGCCGGGCCGCCGCCCGTCGCGTCGTCGACGAGACCGGCCTGCGTCAACCGGTCGAGCAGTGCGTCCAGCTGGCCTTCGGGGAGTCCTATCGCCCGGGCCTCCTCGCGCAGCCGGGGCAGCCCCCGGGTCCCGTCGAACAGCGACAGCAGGCTCCCGGTCGCCGTGTCCACCGGACCGACCACCACCGCATGCGCCGGTGTCGCCCCGAACTGCACATAACGAAGGTCACGCCAGGCACGCCGCAGCGCAGGCTTCACCATCGGATGCATAAATCCGCCCCCGTTCGAACGATGTTCCGTCCGTCTTCCGTCCGTGGTCCGTCCCTGTTCCGCCCGTCGGTCTTTCGGGCGGATCTCTCCGGCACCAGAATGCACAGGTCCGACGGCGGGTGCCGAAAGTTA
Source organism: Streptomyces sp. NPDC053673 (assembly GCF_055585225.1). NCBI lineage: Bacteria > Bacillati > Actinomycetota > Actinomycetes > Kitasatosporales > Streptomycetaceae > Streptomyces > Streptomyces sp. NPDC053673. Next base: position 32,131 of record NZ_JBVJKN010000011.1, read on the forward strand.
TCCACAGGCATCGGGTATTAGTCGTTCAAATGGTGCACGCCGTTTGGTGGATCAAGCTCGAACCGTCCCGGAGGCGGGACTTCCCCCACTGGCAGCGGGTAACGTCGGGGCGTGTCCGCCGACCGACCGCACAGCGCCGAAAGCCAGCAGCGCAGCGTGACCAGACATCCTCCCCGCTCTTCCGCGACAAGCGCGGTCGAGGTCCGCAGAAGCGCCCGGCGCAGCAGAACGGTCTCGGCGTACCGGGAGGGCGACCGGACGATCGTGCTCATCCCGGCCCGGATGTCCGAGGCGGAGGAGCGACGCTGGGTGACGGTGATGCTCGACAAGCTTGCCGCGCAGGAGAGCAAGCGGACCCTCGGGGATGCGGAACTGGCCGAGCGCGCCGAGCGTCTGTCCGAGCAGTACTTCGACGGGCGCGCCAGGGCGACGTCGGTGCGATGGGTGACGAATCAGAACACCCGCTGGGGGTCCTGCACTCCGGCGGAGGGCAGCATCCGCCTGTCGCACCGGCTGCAGGGCATGCCCGAGTACGTCGTCGACTACGTGCTCGTCCACGAGCTCGCCCATCTGCTCGTGCCGGGTCACGGGCCGCGGTTCTGGCGGCTGCTGGAGGCCTATCCGCGTACCGAGCGTGCGCGTGGCTACCTCGAAGGTGTGGTCGCGGCGGAGCGCCTGCCGCATCTGCCGGCTGCGCGCGGAGAGTGAGATTCGGCGATCCTGTACCGAAAGTGTCCCGACTTGGCTCAATGTCGTTCCCAGCCGTTAGCCTGGCGCGACGCAGTCATTTCGTCGGGATGGGGGACGGTCGTTACGCATGGCCAGGGAATTCCAACGCGGCCACAAGGCCAAGATCAGTGATCTGACACCGGGGACCGATCTGTACGTAGGTGTGCAGATCGCTGCGCCCGGACTCACCTTCGACATCAGCTGTTTCGGTCTCGACGCCAATGAGCAGCTCTCGGACGACCGGTATTTCATCTTCTTCAACCAGCCGAAGTCGCCCGAGGAGTCCATTCAGCTGCTCGGCGCGCAGGCTGGTGACACCGAGTCGTTCCGCGTCACGCTGGACCGCATCCCGGCGGGCATCCACAAGCTGTCGTTCACCGCGACCGTCGACGGCGCAGGCCAGATGTCGCAGATCGGGCCCGGGTACATCAGGATCGTCGCGGGCGGCGAAGAAGTGGTGCGATACGCATTCACCGGCTCGGAGTTCACCACCGAACGTGCCGTGATGCTGGGCGACTTCTACCTCAAGGACGTGTGGCGGTTCGCCGCGGTCGGTCAGGGCTTCGACGGCGGTCTGGACGCGCTGCTGAAGAACTTCGGCGGTGAGGTGGCCGAGGAGGAGCCCTCCGCGCAGCAGCCGCAGCCGGGCGGCGTGCCCGGGTTCGCCCCTCCGGCGCAGGCCGCTCCGGCCCCCGTGTTCGGTGCCCCGGCCGCCCCTCAGGCCCCTCAGGCTCCTCAAGCTCCGCAGCCCGCCCCCGTGTTCGGTGCGCCCGCCGCCCAGGCGCCGGCTCCCGCGCCCGCGCCAGCTCCCGCGCCGTTCAACCAGCAGATGCACGCGGCGCCGACGATCGCCGCCCCGATGACCCCTCCCGGCAGTACGGTTCCGCCGCAGGCTCCGCCGTCCCCGTACGGACAGCCGCCGCAGCAGCCGCAGTTCGGCCAGATGCCGGGCCAGGCTCCCGGTCAGGTTCCGGGCGCACCGGCCCCCTATGGCCAGCAGCCCGCCCCGTACGGTCAGCCGGGCATCCCGCAGGGCGTGCCCCAGGGTGTTCCGCAGGGCGTCCCCCAGGGCGGTGCAGGCCTTCAGGCGGCGCTCCAGCCGTATAAGGAGCTGCCCACCGGCCAGCGCTGGACGCCGCAGAACCAGCAGCTGATGCGGGTCGACATGGCCATGGGAGGCACGCCCGTCCTCGCCCGGCAGGGCAGCATGGTCATGTACCAGGGCAAGGTCGACTTCAGCTACAAGAGTGCCGGTTTCGCCGGCCGCGTGGTCGGCAACGCCACGGGCCAGGAGATGCAGCTCATGCGCTGCACCGGCCGCGGCCAGGTTTTCCTCGCCGAGGACGGCGCGCATCTGCACCCCATCGAACTTCAGGGCGACGGAATCTGCGTCTCCGCGGAGAACGTGCTCGCCTTCGACGAGTCGCTTCAGCACGAGGTCCGCCGGATCGAGGGCCACGGCATCCCCGGCGGCGCCCTGTTCACCATGCAGTTCCAGGGCACCGGCACGGTCGTCGTCAAGACCCACGGCATCCCGGTGGTCCTGCCGGTCACGCCCACCACCTTCGCCGACTCCAACGCCATCGTGGCCTGGTCGTCCGCCTCCCAGGTGATCCTCTCCAGCCAGGTCCGGCTGCGCCGCAACGCGTATCCCGGCCACAGTGGAGAGACCGTCAATCTGCAGTTCCGGGGTGCCCCCGGCAACTTCATCGTCGTCCAGCCGTACGAGGTCTGAGGGAGCCCGGAGAATGAACCAGCAACTCGCGGGCTACGCCCCGACCCCGGTCGTGGCCCGGATGGAGAACCACGGCCGCACGATGCTCAAGGTCGCCATGGCGTCCGGCCAGGATCTGTACGCACGCGCCGGCTCGATGGTCGCCTACGAGGGCTTCGTCCAGTACGAGCCGAATCCGCCGGCCGTCCGGCAGGTCGCCTCCCAGTGGGTGACCGGCGAGGGCGCGCCCATCATGAAGTGCTCCGGTGACGGGCTGCTCTACCTCGCCGACTACGGCGCGGATGTCGTCGTCATCAACCTCAACAACGACTCCCTCTCGGTCAACGGCACCAACCTCCTCGCCTTCGACGCGCACCTCCAGTGGGGCGTCGAGCGGGTCAAGGGACTCGCCAAGTTCGCCGGGCAGGGCCTGTGGAACGTCGAGGTCGCCGGCACCGGCTGGGTGGCGCTGACCTCCCGCGGCACGCCGATCGTGGTCGACTGCGGCCGTGGGGAGGACGAGACGTACGTCGACCCCGACGCCCTCGTCGCCTGGTCGCCGAACCTGAAGGTGAAGGGCAAACGCAGCTTCAAGGCGTCCTCCCTGATCGGGCGGGGCAGCGGAGAGGCGTACCAGATGGCCTTCTCCGGGCAGGGCATCGTCGTCGTACAGCCGAGTGAGGACAGCACCGACCGCCTGCGGATCCGGGGCTGAGGGGGAGCGAGAACACACCATGCAGAGCCCGCTTTTCAGCTACGCGGAACAGCAGTCCCAGGAGCGGTACGTCGTGCAGAACCCGCAACTCCTGCGGGTGGCGCTCACCGGACACGACGACATCCTCGCCCGCAAGGGCGCCATGGTCGCCTACCAGGGGCTGATCGACTTCGACGGTGAGTACCAGACGAGCAACCAGCGGCGTGCCCGCGCCCGCACCGGCGAGGGCCTCGAGCTGATGCGCTGCTCAGGGCAGGGCACGGTCTACTTCGCCAACCTCGCCCAGTACATCCACGTAGTGGATGTCGATCAGGAGGGCATGACCGTGGACAGCGCCTATGTGCTGGCGCTGGACTCCACCCTGCACACCGAAGTCATCGCTGTGGACAGCCAGTACGGCATCTCCGGCTCCGGCAAGTACCAGCTCAACATCTCCGGGCGGGGCAAGGTCGCGCTGATGACGTCCGGCCAGCCGCTGATGATGCAGGTCACCCCGGACAAGTACGTCAACGTGGACGCCGACGCGATCGTCGCCTGGTCGTCCTCACTACGGGTGCAGATGCAGGCCCAGACGCACTCCACCGGTGTGTGGCGCCGCCGCGGCAACACGGGCGAGGGCTGGGAACTGAGCTTCCTCGGGCAGGGCTTCGCCCTCGTCCAGCCCAGCGAGGTCCTCCCGCCGCAGAACGCCCAGATCGGCCAGGGCGTGCGCGCCCAGTTCGGTATGGGCCAGCAGGGCTCCCACGCCCAGAACCAGAACAACGTCTGGAACTGATCGCACAGCTGACAGGTAAGGGGCGGTACGCAATGGCGGCCGCCCCTTACGCACGAGGCCAGTGCTCACTCAGGTGCGTGCTTGCGGTCGTTGCGTGCGTGTGTGCGCGTGCTAAAGCCTGGCCCGGGTACGGTCCAGCAGTCGCACCACCGAGGTGTCGGCCACGGACGCCACCTCGTCGTACGCGAACCAGCGCAGATCCAGCGACTCGTCACTGATCGCCTCGACGGCCTCCGGCGGCGCGATCGCGGCGTACTGCACATCGAGATGCCAGTGGCAGGGCGCCGGAATCGCGTGCCGGTCCAGCCGCACCGGGCCGCCCTCCAGCAGCGTCAGCCCCGGAATCCCGGACTCCTCCGTCGCCTCGCGCAGGGCCGCGGCCGTCAGCGTCGCGTCCCCGGGCTCGCAGTGGCCGCCCATCTGCAGCCACATGCCCAGCTTCTTGTGGAGGGTCAGCAGCACCTGGCCGCGCGCGGGGTCGACGACCAGGACGCTGGCGGTCAGATGCCCGGCCTGGCACGCCTTCCACATCCCGTCCGGGTGGACCGCCAGATGGTCCAGATAGACCTGGCGCAGCGACCCCTGGTCGTCGTACGCGTTGCCCTGCCCCCGTTCCTGCTCCCGGACTTGCCCTTGGTCCTGCTCCCTGTCCTCGTATTCCTTCAGTACACGGACGGCGTCGTCATGCAGGCTCACTTGTCGGTGTCGTCCTTGCCGTCGTCCTCGCCGCCGGACTTGTCGCCCCTGCCGCCCTCGTCCGGGCTCTTGGCCGCCTCGCCGAGCATCTTGTCCAGCTCCGAGAAGTCCAGGTGCTCGCCGTGGACGAAGCCGTCCGGGTCGTCCAGGTCGGATGCCGTCGGCAGCATGTCCGGGTGTGCCCACAGGCCGTCACGGCCGTCCACGCCCCGCGCGTCCGTGAGCGACGCCCACAGGCGGGACGCGTCGCGCAGTCGGCGCGGACGCAGCTGCAGACCGATCAGCGTGGCGAACGTCTGCTCGGCCGGACCGCCCGTCGCACGGCGTCGGCGCAGCATCTCGCGCAGCGCGTCCGCCGACGTCAGACGCGTCTTCGCGGCCTCGTGCACCACCGCGTCGACCCAGCCCTCGACCAGCGCGAGCGCCGTCTCCAGCCGGGCGAGCGCCGCCTTCTGCTCCGGAGTGTCCTCGGGCTGGAACATGCCCTGCTGCAGCGCGTTCTGCAGGTCCTCGGGGTTCTGCGGGTCGAACTGGCCGACCACGTCCTCCAGCTTCGTGGTGTCGACCTTGATCCCGCGCGCGTACCCCTCGACCGCGCCGAACAGGTGCGAGCGCAGCCACGGCACATGGGCGAAGAGCCGCTGGTGGGCGGCCTCGCGCAGCGCCAGATACAGCCGGACCTCGTCCTTGGGAACGCCCAGGTCCTTGCCGAACGCCTCCACGTTGAGCGGGAGCAGCGCGGCCTTTCCGGCCGGGCCCAGCGGCAGACCGATGTCGGTCGAGCCGACGACCTCACCGGCGAGGGTGCCCACGGCCTGCCCGATCTGCTGGCCGAACATGGCGCCGCCCATGGAGCGCATCATGCCGATCAGCGGGCCGGCCATCGCCTGCATCTCCTCGGGGAGCACATCGCCCATGGCCATGCCTACGCGCTCGGCGACCGGGTCGACAAGCTGCTGCCACGCCGGAAGGGTCGCCTCGACCCACTCCGCGCGGCTCCATGCCACGGCGGTCCCCGCACCGGAGGGCAACGACGTCGCCCCGTCCAGCCACAGATCGGCGAGGCGTACGGCCTCCTCGACGGCGGCGCGCTCGGCCGGGCCGACGCTCGCGTCCTTCGTCCCGTCCTGCGTGCCCTGGGCGACGGTCTGGCGGGCGATCTGCTTCGCCATGTCCCAGTTCACGGGGCCGCCCTCATAGCTCAGCATCTGGCCGAGCTGCTGGAAGGCCGCACCGAGGTCGGTCGGGTTCAGCGAACCGAACATCGCGGCGAACGGGTTCTCCGCGCCGCCCGGACCGCCTGCTCCGGCGCCCGGGAACCCGAACCCGAAGGGGTTGGCCGGGTCGCCCTGGCCGCCGCCGGAACCCTGCCCACCTCCGGCAGGGTCCTTCTTCTTGCCCTCGTCGCCGTTCTCCGGCTCCTCCGGCGGAAGGCCGAATCCGAATGGGGTGTCACTCACGGGTTTCCTCGGCTCGTAGGGCCGCCGGCTTTCTGCCGGCGGCGACTGCCCGACAACACCACCAGCGTAGACATCCGGGCCCGACAAGGGCTCAGTGCTTCGCCGGCTCACTGGCTGCGGCAGGATGGACGCCACCTGGTACGTACGCGTCATTCACGTACGTACTGAAGACAACCGCTGGAGACGCCCGGTGAGTTCCCCAGATCCACAGGTTCCCGCAGCGCACGATGCTGACGTTCGCCACAGGCGAAACCACTCCGCCCCGGCCTCGGGGCGCGGCCCCGTGGTCGCGGTCACCGGCGCCGCCTCGGGCGTCGGTGCCCTGCTGACCCGGCGCCTCGCCGAGTCCGACGAGATCAGGCAGGTCGTCGCCATCGACGAGCGCCGTGGCGACGTCGCAGAGGCGCACTGGCACATCCTGGACGTCCGCGACCCGGCGATCGCCGAGAAGCTGCGCGGTGCCGACGTCGTCGTCCACCTGGCGCTCGACCTGGACCTGGAGACCGACCCGGCTGCGCGGACCGCGTACAACGTGCGCGGTACCCAGACCGTGCTCACCGCGGCAGCCGCCGCGGGAGTCCACCGGGTCGTGCTGTGCACCTCGGCGATGGTCTACGGAGCGCTGCCCGACAACGACATCCCGCTCTCCGAGGACGCGGAACTGCGCGCGACCGCCGAGGCCACCGGCGTCGGCGACCTGCTGGAGATCGAGCGCCTCGGCCGCCGCGCGCCCCGTGCCCACCCCGGCCTCAATGTCACGGTGGTGCGGCCCGCCGTCCTGGTGGGCGGTACGGACACGGCGCTGACCCGCTACTTCGAGTCACCGCGCCTGCTCGTCGTCGCCGGATCCCGCCCCACCTGGCAGTTCTGCCATGTCGAGGACCTGGTGAGCGCCCTGGAGTACGCCGCCCTGGAGAAGGCCGACGGGGAGTTCGCCGTCGGCTGCGACGGCTGGCTCGAACAGGAGGAGGTCGAGGAGCTCAGCGGCATCCGCCGTATGGAATTGCCGTCCGCGGTCGCGCTCGGCGCTGCGGCCCGGCTGCACCGGATCGGCCTCACCCCGTCCCCGGCAGGGGACCTCGCGTACACGATGCACCCGTGGGTGGTCAGCGTCGGCAGGCTGCACGACGCCGGATGGCGGCCGCAGTGGACCAACGAGGAGGTGCTGGCCGCGCTGCTCGAGGAGGTCGAGGGCCGGCACACCGTCGCGGGCCGCCGGCTGGGGCGCAAGGACGCCACCGCCGCCGGTGCGGCGGGTGCGACCGTCGCGCTGCTCGGTACGGCCGCGCTGGTACGGCGCGCCCGCAAGCGCCGCGGTCTGTAGGCGGCCCCGGTCCTCGGGTGCCCGCCCCGCAGTCGCCCTGCCCCGCCGGGCCTGGCCGGCCTGCCTGTAGGAGGCTCCACACCGGGCGTGGGCCTGCCGGTCGAAAGCGCTATTCCGCGATGTCAGCACGGTGCGGCACGATGGGCCCATGGCACGCACGAACGACCACCCCGGTGAGCAGGCGGCAGCGGACCCCATCCGCCTTCTACAGATCCGCGACACCCCGCTCTCCGTCGACGAGGTCTTCCGCGCCGTCGGCGACGACGCGGCAGGCGGCACGGCGCTCTTCGTGGGCACGGTGCGCAACCATGACGGGGGCGCGGACGTCGACACACTCGGCTATTCGTGCCACCCCAGCGCCGAGGCGGAAATGCGCCGCATCGCCGAAAAGGTCGTCGCGGAATACCCTGTGCGCGCCCTCGTGGCCGTCCACCGTGTGGGCGACCTGGAGGTCGGTGACCTCGCCGTGGTCGTCGCCGTCTCGTGCCCGCACCGGGGCGAGGCCTTCGAGGCTTGCCGGCAGCTGATCGACGACCTGAAGCACGAGGTCCCGATCTGGAAGCACCAGAGGTTCTCGGACGGCACAGAGGAGTGGGTGGGAGCCTGCTGAGCAGGTGTGACCGCGCACCCGGATGGCAGGTCGCTGGTCCGATTTGCGTAACCGCCCCCCCGACACCAGCGTTGAAGCGGCGGATTGGTTAATCTGCTGATCAGTTAGCTGCTGAAGCGGTTGCTCCAGCGCATGGGGTCGGGAGGTCGGGATGGCGGCACTTGCCTGGTTGCTGATTCCGCTTTTCGCTGCCGTCGGTGCAGCGATATGGGGAAGCTGGGCCTCGCGGAACCGCACTACCGGGGACATTGCCGAGTTGGACGGTTACGCGCGGTTCCGGGCCGCGATGGAGAAGTCCCACTCCGGTACAGACGCACTCTGACGGGGCCGTGTCCGTGCGCGTCTGCCAACTCCCCGGCCGCCCCCACCATCGCTCCGGCCGCCACCCGCTGTCGGGCTGCCCGTACGGACCGGCCCGACAGGTGGACTGACAGACCAGTCCCGTACTGTCGTTCCATGCCACGCCGCACAGCGACGATGCTCGCCTCCACCCTCGTTCTCATCGTGCTGCTCTGTGTGGGCGTGTTCCTGACGCCGCCCTACTCCGAGATGACGCCGGGACCGACGGTCAACACGCTGGGCGAGGCGGGTGGCGCACCCGTACTGCAGATCTCCGGCCGCAAGACGTACCCGACGACCGGCAACCTCAACATGACGACGGTTCGGGTCACCGGCGCGGACTACAGGATGAACCTGGCGGAGGTCGTCTACGGCTGGCTGGCCCATGACAACGTCGTGGTGCCGCACGAGACGCTCTATCCGGACGGCAAGACGGAAGAGCAGTCCAACCAGGAGAACGCCGAGGAGTTCAGCCAGTCCCAGGAAAGCGCCAAGGTCGCGGCCCTGCGGGAGCTGGGCATCCCGGTGAGGTCCCGCGTCGTCGTCTCCTCCATCCGTAAGGAGAGCCCCGCGCAGGGCGTGCTGCACGCGGGCGACGTGATCAAGGCCGTCGACGGTACGCCGGTCAAGCAGCCGGCCGATGTCTCGAAGGCCGTCACCAAGCACGAGCCCGGCGAGAAGGTGTCCTTCTCGATCGTCCCCGCGAAGCAGGCAGCCGCCGCCGAGAAGGCGGGCAAGGAACCGTCCGCCGTACAGGACGTCCAGGTCGGCACCGTGAAGTCGGAGGAGGGCGACCGGAGCATCGTCGGAATCACGGCCGGTACGGACCACACCTTCCCGTTCACCGTCGACATCAAGCTCGCCGACGTGGGCGGACCGAGCGCCGGACTGATGTTCGCGCTCGGCATCGTCGACAAGCTCACGCCGTCCGACCTGACGGGCGGCAAGTTCGTCGCCGGCACCGGCACGATCGACGAGCAGGGCGCGGTCGGCCCGATCGGCGGCATCGAGATGAAGCTGGTCGGCGCGCGGAACGCGGGAGCCGAGTACTTCCTGACGCCCAGCGACAACTGCGAGGCCGCGGCCTCCGACATCCCGGACGGGCTCACCCTGGTCAGGGTGAAGACCATCGACGATGCGGTGAAGTCGCTGGAGAAGATCCGCAGCGGGAAGACGGCGGGCCTGCCCAGCTGCTCCAAGGGCTGACGGGCTGACGGGCCTGGCGCCCGCCCGGGCAGGCGTGGGAGTCCCCCGACGGCGCACCCCCGACGGCCCCTCGCCGGGGCGCGCCCCTACCCGGGGCGCACCCCCGATCTGTCGCCGCGACGCGAAGATCGTCGGCAGGCCTGTGCCTTTGCTACGCCTCGAACGTCGCCGACAGCGCCTCGGCCAGGCCCGGGACCAGGTCCGCGCCCGTGAGGACCTCCGTCGGGGAATCCTTCTCCCGCAGCCGCAGTGCCGACTCGCGGGCGCCGTCGCGCAGCACCGCGACCGTCATCCGGACCTCCTGGCGATCCGGGTGGCCCGCGACCCACTTCGCCAGCCCGGCCTCGTCAAGGCCGTCCGGGACGGACGCCTCCGCGGACGGCGGGAGCATCAGCCGCTCCACCGTGAGGGCGCAGCCGGCCACCGCGTCGGGCCAGGCGATCGTCGCGAGGAACTCGTCCAGCGCGGCGTCGGAAGGGATCTCGTCCTGCTCGACCGGGGTGAGCGGAGCGGCCGTGTCACCGGCGTCGAGACCGAGCTGGGCGGCGAGGCCCGGCTCCTGGGAGCGCAGCTGCGCGGTGTCGACGAGGGCGAAGAGCCGGGCGGGCTGCTCCCAGCCGAGGCCGGACGCGTACTCGTCGATCTCGAGCACCGCTCGGGTGAGCGGGCTCGCGGCCATCGGCGTCGAGGCCGGAGGCGGCTGATCTTCTGGACTGCTGGGGGAAACGTTGGACATGGTCAATATCCTGCCTCCTTCGGACCCGGAGACGGGAACTAGGTAAAGCTTCAGTAAGTTGCATGAGTGGGCTCTACGATCGCGTGGGCCTACTGCACGCGCGTGAGACGTGTGCACGACGCTTCACCCGAGTTACCCAACGCTTTACACGACAGCGACTTTCGAGGGGCGCACGTTGGCTTTCCAGATGCCGGACCGGGGCGGAGGCCCGACCGGGCCACGGATCAGAGTCGGCCGCCCGTCGCGGCGTGTCCGGACCCTGCTCATGACTCTGGGCGTACTGGCCGTCCTGGCCATGCTCTTTGTCATGTTCGCCGGGTTCTGGACCGACTGGCTCTGGTACCGCTCGGTGCAGTACTCATCGGTGTTCACCACCACCCTGTGGACCAAGGTCGGCCTGTTCGCGGTCTTCGGCCTGCTGATGGCAGCCGCGGTCGGAGTGAACATCTGGCTGGCGCACCGGCTGCGGCCGCCGCTGAGCGCGATGTCGCTGGAGCAGCAGAGCCTCGACCGGTACCGGATGGGCATCGCCCCGTACAAGAAGTGGGTGCTCCTCGGGATCACCGCGCTGGTCGGGCTGATCGCCGGAGCCTCCGCCTCGTCCCAGTGGCGCACCTGGCTGATGTGGGTCAATGGCGTGCCGTTCGGCCAGAAGGACCCGCAGTTCCACATGGACGTGTCCTTCTACGCGTTCGATCTGCCCTGGTACCGGTTCCTGCTCGGCTTCGGCTTCGCCGCCGCCGTGCTCTCGCTGATCGCGGCCGCGCTCACCCACTACCTGTACGGCGGACTGCGCGTCACCAGCCCGGGCGCGCGGGCGACCGCCGCGGCCACCGGCCACCTCTCGGTGCTGCTGGGTCTCTTCGTCGCGCTCAAGGCCGTGGCGTACTGGCTGGACCGGTACGGCCTGGCCGTGAAGTCCAGTGACTTCAAGGCGACCGGCAACTGGACGGGCCTGCGGTACGTCGACGCCAACGCGTATCTTCCGGCCAAGACGATCCTGTTCTGCATTGCCGTCATCTGCGCCGTGCTGTTCTTCGCGACGCTGTGGCGCCGCACCTGGCAGCTGCCGGTGATCGGCTTCGGCCTGATGGTGCTGTCGGCGATCCTGATCGGTGGCCTGTACCCGGCCATCGTCCAGAAGTTCCAGGTCCAGCCGAACGAGCAGGCCAAGGAATCTCCGTACATCCAGAAGAACATCGATGCGACCCGCAAGGCGTACGGCATCGACGCGACCAAGGCCGAGAACTACTCGGGCAAGGGCGACCCGAAACGCAAGGCGCAGCAGCGCGAGCAGGCCTCCACGGCCGCGGCCTACCGGCTCGTCGACTCCAACGTCGTCTCGCCCGCCTTCCAGCAGCTCCAGCAGGAGCGCAAGTACTACCAGTTCCCCGCGACCCTGGACGTCGACCGGTACACCGGTCCGGACGGGAAGCCGCAGGACACGGTCATCGGTCTGCGCGAGCTCAACATCAAGGGCATCCCCAAGCGCAACTGGATCAACGACCACTTCACCTACACCCACGGTTACGGCGCGATCGCGGCCAAGGGCACCAACACGATCACGAACGAGGACCAGGGGACGGTCGGCGCACCCGACTTCACCGAGTCCGGACTGCCGACGAAGGGCCAACTCGGCACGTACGAGCAGCGGATCTACTACGGCGAGAAGACCGAGCAGTACTCGATCGTGGGCGGCCCGCAGAAGGAGCTCGACTACGAGAAGAACGGCGAGGAGACCACCAGCTACAAGGGCAAGAGCGGGGTCAACCTCTCCAACGCCTTCAACCGCGCGGCCTACGCGGTCGCGTTCAGCGAGCCGCAGATCCTCTACTCGGGAGCGATCGGTGAGGGTTCGCGGATCCTCTACAACCGCACGCCCAAGGAGCGCGTCGAGGCGGTGGCCCCCTGGCTCACCATCGACGGCGACGCGTACCCGGCGGTGGTCGACGGCCGCATCAAGTGGATCGTGGACGCGTACACCACGACGAACGGCTACCCCTACGCATCCCGTACGACGCTCGGGGAGACCACGGCCGACGCGCTGACCGACAGCCAGCGGGCCGTCGTCGCGCAGCAGAACCAGGTCAACTACATCCGCAACTCGGTGAAGGCCACCGTCGATGCGTACGACGGCACGGTCGACCTGTACCAGTGGGACACCGAGGACCCGGTCCTCAAGACCTGGATGAAGGCGTTCCCGGACACGGTGAAGCCGAAGGGCGACATCAAGCCGGAGCTGCTCGCCCATCTGCGCTACCCGCAGGACATGTTCAAGGTCCAGCGCGAGCTGCTCACGCGGTACCACGTGACGGACCCCGAGCAGTTCTACAGCGGCAGTGACGCCTGGCAGGTGCCGGACGATCCGACGAACCCGGACACCAACGCGGTCCCGCCGTACTACCTGAGCCTGAAGATGCCCGGGGACAACGACCAGAAATTCTCGCTGACGACGACGTTCACCCCCGCCGGACGACCCAACCTCGGTGCGTTCATGGCGGTCGACGCCGATGCGGCCAGCAAGGGCTACGGCTCGATCAGGCTGCTGAGAGTGACCTCGACCGTGCAGGGTCCCTCACAGGTGCAGAGTGAGCTGAACAGTGTGCCGGAAGTTGCGACATTCGTCCGTGACCTCAAGGGCACCGACTCGCAGATCGACTACGGCAACCTGCTGACCGTGCCGCTGGACGGCGGGTTCCTGTACATCGAGCCGGTGTACGCGCGCGGTGGCGCCGCGAACTATCCGCTGCTGAAGAAGGTGGCCGTGTCGTACGGCGGCAAGCCGGTCTTCAAGGACAGCCTGGCGGAGGCGCTGAACGCGGTCTTCGGGGTGGAGGGCGCGGAGCAGCCGCCGGCGGTGCAACCGCCATCGAACGACACGACGAAGCCGCCGGCCACCGGTGACGTGGCGCTGAGGCAGGCCATCGCGGACGCGCAGAAGGCGTACGAGGAAGGCCAGGAGGCGCTCAAGAAGAACGACTGGACGGCGTACGGCAAGGCCCAGGCGGATCTGCAGGCGGCGCTCGAGCGAGCGGCGGCGGCGCAGCAGAAGCCCAGCGGCTGAACGAGAGCGGCTGAGCAGGGCCGGTGAGCAGGCCCTGTTCAGCCGGGCCGCTCAGTCGGCCAAGCTCAGCCGGACCGCCTGAGCTGGGCCTGTGAGAGGGGCCTGTGAGCAGGCCCCACTCCGCAGCGTGGTACGGTTGGTACACAACGACGCGGGGTGGAGCAGCTCGGTAGCTCGCTGGGCTCATAACCCAGAGGTCGCAGGTTCAAATCCTGTCCCCGCTACTGAAGTCAAGGGCCCGGATCCATCAGGATCCGGGCCCTCGACGTGTGTCGTGAGCCGACGCTCTCGAAGTGTGCGCCGGGTGGGGCGAGTTGAGGACGGCGAGTTGAGGACAGCGGTTGGGGTGAGACGTGTTTGACTTATCTCTCTGTGGGCATGTCGACAAAACGCTGAAGTGACCTCACTGGCTGCGGTATACCAGGTGTACGCGGGTTGCAGGTGGTGCGACGATGGAATTTATGGGGGACAGGGCAACTCTGTTGGAGACAGGGCGGTTTGTGCAGCAGCACGCCGGGACCGCGACAGGCGCGGTGGGCGTGGCCGATGCGATGGGCGTCGACGCCGTGGAGGCGCTCGACTCCGTGGGCCCTGCAGAGCCCCTGGGCCCCGTGGATTCCGACGCGGAGACCGAGGCGAGACACCGTCGCGCCGCCGACGCCGGTGACACCGCGTCGATGAGCGTTCTCGGGGCGCTGCTGCTGCGCCGCGGTGACCTCGACGGCGCGGAGCCGCATCTGCGTGCGGCGACCGCCGAGGGTGACCGCGCCGCCGCGAACAACCTGGGTGTGCTGCTGCACCAGCGCGGCTACGCCGACGAGGCGGCCGGCTGGTGGCGCATCGCCGCCGTCGCCGGCTCCGCGGCCGCGGCGCACGCGCTGGGCAGACACTTCCGGGAGCGTGGCGACGAGCCCGCCGCCGAGTACTGGCTGCGGCAGTCCGCCGAGCAGGGTCATGCGCTGGGGGCCTACGCCCTGGCGGATCTGCTGGAGCACCGCAGCGAGCCGGGTGCGGAGCGCTGGCTGCGCGCCGCCGCGGAGCAGGGCCACCGTGAGGCGGCCTACCGCCTGGCCCGCGCGCTGGAACGCCGTGTGCTGTCCCTCGACGTACCCGACGCAGCCGACGTACCTGACGTAGCCGACGGGGCCGCCGGTACGCCCGGCACGGCCGACACCTCCGTTGCGCGCGGCGCCCTGCGGGAGGCCGAGCAGTGGTACCGGCAGGCCGCCGCGCGGGGACATCGGCGTGCCGCGCTGCATCTCGGGGGCATCCTCGAGCGGCGGGGCGAGCTCAAGGAGGCCGGGCGGTGGTACCTCACGTCCGCGAAGGACGGCGAGGCGCGAGCCGCTTGTGCCCTGGGGTTTCTGCTGCGGGACGCCGGGGACGAGGAGAGCGCCGCCGTATGGTGGCTGCGCGCCGCGCAGGACGGCGATGGCAACGCTGCCAATGCGCTCGGTGCGCTGCACGCTGCACGCGGTGAGCAGCAGTCCGCCGAGCGCTGGTACCGGGCCGCCATGGACGCGGGAGACGTCAACGGCGCGTACAACCTCGGCCTGCTCTGCGCGGCTCAGGACCGCACGGCCCAGGCCGAGCAGTGGTACCGCCGCGCCGCCTACGCCGGGCACCGCGAGGCCGCCAACGCGCTCGCCGTGCTGCTCCTCCAGGCCGGCGACGCCTCCGGCGCCGAGCCCTGGTTCTCCAAGGCCGCCGAGGCAGGCAGCGTGGACGCCGCGTTCAACCTGGGCATTCTCTACGCGGGCCGGGACGACGACCGTACGGCTCTGCGCTGGTACGAGCGTGCTGCCGCGGCCGGGCACACCGAGGCCGCGCTCCAGGTGGGCATGGCCTGCCTGCGGGACGGCGAGGAGCAGGAGGCCGAGCGGCATCTGCGCTGCGCCGCGGGCAGCGGCAGCGCCGAGGGGGCCTTCCGGCTCGCGACGCTGCTCGACACCCGCCAGGCCCCGACCGGCCCGCCCGCGCTCGGTGAGCCGGTGAACGAGAAGAGCGAGTGCGAGGAGTGGTACGAGCGCGCCGCCGAGCAGGGCCACCGTCGCGCCCAGGTGCGCGTCGGCATGCTCGCCGCCGCCCGTGGTGACATCTCCGACGCCGCTCGGTGGTACCGGGAGGCGGCCGAGGCGGGCAGCCGCAACGGCGCTTTCAACCTGGGGCTGCTGCTCGCCCGCGACGGCAATGAGCGAGAGGCCGCGCTCTGGTGGGCCCGGGCCGCCCGCGCCGGGCACGGCCGCGCGGCGCTCCGCCTCGCCCTGCTCGCCGCCCGCAGGGGCGAGCTCGTGGAGGGCCAGCGCTGGTGCGCCCGCGCCGTGGAGCTCGGTCCGGCCGAGGTCGCCGAGCGGGCCGAGGCGCTGCGCCAGGCCCTCCACCAGGAGCTCACGGCGTGACGCACCGCTGCTGCGGCGAGCGTACGTGTGACGAACGGGCGAACGGTTATCGATTTGCTCCGGTCCTCGCGGTGACGTACTGTTGAGTTCACCGACGCGGGGTGGAGCAGCTCGGTAGCTCGCTGGGCTCATAACCCAGAGGTCGCAGGTTCAAATCCTGTCCCCGCTACTGAAGCCCGAAGGCCCGGATCCTTATGGATCCGGGCCTTCGGCATGTCCGGGGTTCACGGGACGGGGCTGGGGGTTCTGGCCGGCGGGCGGAGCGTGGAAAGGCCCCGGCGCCGTCAGCGCCGGGGCCTTCGAAGTCGTGCGAGTGCGGCTACGCCGTCGCGCAGTTCGGGCAGACGCCCCGGTAGGTGACCTCCACGTCGGAGATGGTGAAGCCGAAGCGCTCGGAGTCCGGGAGGTCCGCGAGCGGGTTGCCCGCCGGGTGGACGTCGCGGATCGCGCCGCAGCGGGCGCAGACCAGGTGCTGGTGCGGCCGGTGCGCGTTCGGGTCGTACCGCTTGGCGCGGCGGTCCGTGGAGACCTCCAGAACCTCGCCCAGTGAGACCAGCTCACCCAGCGTGTTGTAGACGGTCGCCCGGGAGATCTCGGGCAGCCGCTCGACGGCGCGTGCGTGTACCTCGTCGGCGGTCAGATGTACGTGGTCCCCGTCGAGGACCTCGGCCACGACACGCCGCTGCGCGGTCATCCGCCAGCCGCGTCCGCGCAGTCGTTCCAACAGGTCACTCATACGTATCAGCCTAACAGCCAGGGGAGCCGTGTCCCGAACAGGTGTGACTTTGGATGTCTGCTTGAATTAGATTAAATCTATTGTAGGATCGAGGCTGGATTTGGCCAAGGGACAGGACTTGCAGCCGATGACGCAGGACACGCAGGAGGCGTACGTGACCCAGGGACCGCTCACCACGGAGGCTGGCGCGCCGGTCGCCGACAACCAGAACAGCGAGACCGCGGGCGCCGGCGGTCCGGTTCTGATCCAGGACCAGCTGCTGCTCGAGAAACTCGCGCACTTCAACCGTGAGCGCATTCCGGAGCGCATCGTGCACGCGCGGGGCGCGGGCGCCTACGGCACCTTCACGCTGACCCGCGATGTCTCGCAGTGGACGCGTGCCAAGTTCCTCTCCGAGGTCGGCAAGCAGACCGAGACGTTCCTGCGCTTCTCGACGGTCGCCGGCAGCCTCGGTTCCGCGGACGCCGTCCGCGACCCGCGGGGCTTCGCGCTGAAGTTCTACACCGAAGAGGGCAACTACGACCTCGTCGGCAACAACACGCCGGTGTTCTTCATCAAGGACGCCATCAAGTTCCCGGACTTCATCCACACGCAGAAGCGCGACCCGTACACGGGCAGCCAGGAAGCCGACAACGTCTGGGACTTCTGGGGGCTGAGCCCCGAGTCGACCCACCAGGTGACCTGGCTCTTCGGCGACCGAGGCATCCCCGCGACGCTGCGTCACATGAATGGGTACGGCTCGCACACGTACCAGTGGAACAACGAGGCCGGTGAGGTCTTCTGGGTCAAGTACCACTTCAAGACCGACCAGGGGATCAAGAACCTCACCCAGGCCGAGGCCAACAGGCTCGCCGGTGAGGACCCGGATTCGCACCAGCGCGACCTGCGTGAGGCCATCGAGCGCGGTGACTTCCCGTCCTGGACCGTGCAGGTGCAGATCATGCCGGCGGCCGAGGCGGCGAACTACCGCTTCAACCCGTTCGACCTCACCAAGGTCTGGCCGCACGAGGACTACCCGCCCATCGAGATCGGCACGCTGGAGCTCAACCGCAACCCGGCGAATATCTTCGCCGAGGTCGAGCAGTCCATCTTCAGCCCCGCCCACTTCGTGCCGGGCATCGGTCCCTCCCCGGACAAGATGCTCCAGGGCCGTCTCTTCGCGTACGGCGACGCCCACCGCTACCGCGTCGGCATCAACGCCGACCACCTGCCGGTGAACCGCCCGCACGCCACCGAGGCGCGGACGAACAGCCGTGACGGCCACCTGTACGACGGCCGCCACAAGGGCGCCAAGAACTACGAGCCGAACAGCTTCGGCGGCCCGTTCCAGACGGGCAGGCCGCTGTGGGTGTCGAACGCCGACTTCACCGCCGGTACCGGCAACCACGAGGCCCCGCGCCATGCCGAGGACGACGACTTCGTGCAGGCGGGCAACCTGTACCGCCTGATGTGTGAGGACGAGAAGGGCCGTCTGATCGAGAACCTCGCCGGGTTCATCGCGAAGGTGTCGCGCGACGACATCGCCGAGCGCGCGATCAACAACTTCCGCCAGGCGGACGACGACTTCGGCAAGCGGCTGGAGGCCGCGGTCCAGGCCCTACGCGGCTGACACACCAGTACTGGACCGCTTGTCGTTGAGAGAGGGCCGGATCCCCGTCGGGGGTCCGGCCCTCTCGCGCGGGCGCTACCCCGCGAGCGTCGTCGCCTCGGTCCGGTGCCGGGCCGGGGTCCAGCAGCGGATGATGTCGCGTACGGAGACGATGCCGACGGGTCCGTGGGCGTCGAGCACGATGAGGTGGCGGAAACCGCCGTGAGTCATGGCCTCCGCGGCCTCCTCCAGGGTCCAGGAGGGTGCGGCGAAGACGACGTCGGTGGTGGTGTGGGTGCCGGAGGTTTCGCGGTCGGGGTCCTGGCCCGCGCCGAGCGAGTTCAGGATGTCGCGCTCGGTGAGGATGCCGAGGCCGCTGGTATCGGTGTCGAGGACGACGGCCGCCCCGACACGGCGTGCGGCCATCAGCCGGGCGGCCTGCCGGAGGGTGTGTGCGGGGCCGATGGTGAGGACCACCGTGCTCATGGCGTCACGGACGAGCATGAATGGAGCCACCTCCTTGGTGAACCGTTCAACGAGAACCGATTCACAAGTTCACAAGTGGGGGGACTCTCAGGGTTGCAGTGATGCGCGGTATCAACAAGGGGGCGGGCGCGGCAGACCGGGGGTGCGGACGGCGCGCGGTGGGGGAAGGTGTGCCCGTTGCTGCTGGGGTGGCCGCCGCGGGGGAGTGAATGAGTGGCCCGCCTCTGACGTGTTGCTGACGGTGTCTGCTGCAATTCTCTCCGTGATCAACCTTCTGGTCGACCTCCTGGGAGAGATGCATGTTCCACACCAAGGCGTCCAGACCCGTGCCACACGGACGGGGGAGAGCCGCACGACGGACGTTGCTGTGTACAGCCGCCGTCCGGAGGGGCGCGCTGGGCGCGCTGGCCGTGCTGATGCTTGCGACCGCGATCCCGGCGACGGCTTCAGCGACGCCACAGCGCGTGCAGTGGGCGGCCCTCGGCGACTCCTACACCGCCGGAGTGTTTGTCGGCGATCCGAGCCCGCCGCTGGGCAGCGCGGATCGAGACGGATGTGCCCGCACGACAGGGGCCTATCCGTATCTCGTTGAGCGCATGCTCGCCGCCAAACCGCCCGCGGGCCGGGCAGTGGGACTGACCGACGTCAGTTGCGGCAACGCCACCATCAACGAGATCACCGTGGACCGGCAGACCCCTATCGACCCCGTGGAGCCGCCCCCTGACGGCTGGCCCAGCGTGGCCCCCCAGGTGAACCGGGCCCACGTGGGCGCGGGCACTGACGTGGTCACGATCGGGATCGGCGTCAACACCCTGCCCCTCGCCGACATGGAGGAGGCCTGCCTGCTCCTGGGCGCCGGCCAACCCGACGAGGCCACCCCCTGCCGGGACGCCTACGAAGACGGCGGCCCGTCCCTCGACCCCGAGTCGATCCACGACAAGTACGACCGGATCATCCGGCAGTACGGCGCGACGCTGCGTGCCGTGCCTCAGAAGGCGCCCAACGCAAAGATCATCACGGTCGGCTATCCCACGATCTTCCCTGCGGACCCCAGCGGTTGTGACCGCCAGGACACCACCGAGCTGGCCGCCCGGCTCACGGGCGGGGAACGGGTCTCGATCACCCATGGGGACATCGCCTGGCTGCATGATGTGATCACCCAGGTCAACGCGATCATCCGGTCCCTGACAGAGCGCTTCGGCGACACATATGTCGACACCGCTACCTCCAGCGTCGGCCACGACGCGTGCCGGCCCCGGGGGACGAAGTGGGTGGAAGGCTTCTGCGGGCAGGCAGGCCTGTACTGGCCGACGGAAATCACGCTGGTCCACGTCACGATGGAGTGCTCCGACGGGAATCGGGCCACGATCGTGCACCCCAACGCCGCCGGCCAGGCCAACATCGCGACCCACGTCGAGGCCGCGGTCCGCGCAGCACTGTGTCCACGGAGGAAGCCATGGGAGGACGGTGGCCCTGCTTCGTTCTCTGAGCGGGAACGGTGTCCGCGAACGGCGGAACACGGCGCGTCCCGCCTGCCTTTGACGACTCCGGACCGGACCTAGTGCCCCTCCCGGCACCAGCGGCCAGAGGAAGAGGCAGCAGTCCCGTGCCGAGACGGCTCTGCCGCGATGAGTTCCGGCCGGGTCGCGAGTCTCCTCCGGTGGGCGTCGTAGGACGTCGTACGACACCGCCCGGCACGAGACACCACGGAGGACACCATGACGACCACGCCCGGCAACGCGAGCGGCAACCTCCCCGGCAAGCCGCCGGTCGTCGACCTGGCCACCTGGCAGGCGGCGCGCGAGGAGCTGCTGGTCCGCGAGAAGGCGCACACCCGTGAGGGCGACGCGATCGCCGCGGTCCGGCGGCGGCTGCCGATGGTCGAACTCGACGGCGCGGTCGAGGTCACCGGCGTTGACGGGCCGGTCCCGTTCCTCGACCTGTTCCAGGGGCGCGACGAGCTCGTGGTCTACAAGCACATGTGGTACGACGGCGCGCCGCACCAGGGGCAGTGCGAGGGCTGCACCACCACGGCCTGGCACGTGAAGGACGCCGTCTACCTCAACGCCCGCGGCGTCTCGTTCGCCGTCCTGACCTCGGGCCCGTGGGACGAGGTGGCTCCCTACGTCGAGTTCATGGGCTACACCCAGCCCTGGTACTCGGTGCGGGACGTGGAGGCGCCGGTCGACGGAGAAATGGGATACATCGCCTGTTTCCTGCGTGACGGCGACCGTGTGTTCCTCACGTACTCCACGACAGGCCGTGGCAACGAGCCGGTCAACGGGTCCCTCGGCCTGCTCGACATGACGCCCTACGGCCGCCGCGAGGGGTGGGAGGACAACCCCGACGGCTGGCCCGAGGCCCCTCAGGCCGACTCGCCGGTCGGCGGGCACGGCTCGCCGATCTGCTGGTACTGGCGCACGGACGCCGACGGCGTCGCCACCTGGGGCCCGACCAGCCGGCCGGTGCCGCAGTGGACCCGCCCCGGCGCGACCCCCGTGGAGACCCTCGGCCGACAGGGTCGCGCGAGTCAGTAGCGCTGATTGAGATAGCCCAGCAGTTCCTCGTGCAGCAGCCCGTTCGACGCCGCCGCGTTGCCGCTGTGCGGCCCGGGGGTTCCGTCCAGACCGGTGAAGGTGCCGCCGGCCTCCTGCACGATGATCGCGTTCGCCGCCATGTCCCACAGCGACAGCTCGGGCTCCGCGCAGATGTCCACCGAACCCTCGGCGACCAACATGTACGGCCAGAAGTCGCCGTACGCGCGCGTGCGCCAGACCTCGCGGGTCAGGTCCAGGAACCCGTCCAGCCGCCCCCGCTCCTCCCAGCCGCTCAGCGATGAGTACGCGAACGACGCGTCCGAGAGGTCCGCGACCTTCGACACCCGCATCCGGGTCGCCGAGGACAGGCTGCGGCCCGTGTAGGCGCCCGCGCCCTTCGCCGCCCACCAGCGGCGGCCCAGTGCCGGCGCCGACACCACACCGACGACCGGCTGGAAACCGCCCTCGCCGGCCTCCATCAGGGAGATCAGCGTCGCCCAGACAGGGACCCCGCGGACGTAGTTCTTCGTGCCGTCGATCGGGTCGATCACCCAGCGCCGCGGGCCGGTGCCCTCGATGCCGTACTCCTCGCCGAGGATCGCGTCGCGCGGCCTGGCGCGCTGGAGCTGGGAGCGGATCAGCTCCTCGGCCGCCTTGTCGGCCTCGCTCACGGGAGTCATGTCCGGCTTGGTCTCGACCTTGAGGTCGAGCGCCTTGAACCGGTCCATGGTCGCCGCGTCGGCGGCGTCCGCGAGGACATGGGCGAGACGCAGATCATCGTGATAGTCGGCCATGACCGGCACTCTATCCCCGGGATCCCGGGGGCGGAGTCGCGGTCCGCACCGGCGCGAAGACCGCCCCCGCGCGCCCCGTGCTCTTGACAGTCGGTGGTCACCCGTCAACTCTGAGCGCAGAGCCGCAGGGCCCGGGAGGCCATGATGCCCACAGCGCGCGAAGCACTGCTGAACGCCGCTCTCACCGCTCTCTCCGGCCTGCCCTGGTCGGGGATCCGCATGGTCGACGTCGCCTCGGCCGCCGGGGTCTCGCGGCAGACGCTCTACAACGAGTTCGGCAGCAAGGACGGCCTCGCCCGCGCGCTCGTGCGGCGCGAGGCCGACATGTATCTCCACGGGGTGGACCGGGTCCTCGCGGAGCGGGCCGGGAGCGGCGAGCAGCTGGTGCGGCTCGCGGAGTGGACCGTCGGGGAGGCCCGCGCAAGGCCGCTGCTGCGCGCCCTGCTCACCGGCTGCTGGGGAGAGCGGCTGCCCGCCCCTCGGCCCGCGAGCAGGTCCGCCTCCGCACTGCCGGCGCAGCGCCGTGCGGATGCCGGGCACCCGGCGCCCGCCGAACTGGTCGCCGCGGTACGGGACCGCTCGCTGGCCGCCCGGGAGCCGGGCAGCCGCCGACGCACGAAGGAGGAGAGCCTCGACCTCGCCCACCGCTGCGAGCTGGCCGTGCGGCTCGCGCTGGCGCACGTCGTCGCGCCCGCCCCGGAAGGGGTCGGTCAGCTGGTCCGTGACGCTGTGAGCGCCGTCAACCGCAGTGGCGGCCTGGGCAACGCAGGAAACGCCGTCAGTGGCTCGAACCCGAGAGTTGCAGGCCGATGACCCCGGCGATCACCAGCGAAATCGAGACGATCTTGAGGGTCGACGCGACCTCGTCCAGGAAGACCATCCCGTAGATCGCGGTGCCCGCCGCGCCGATGCCCGTCCACACCGCGTATGCCGGGCCGACGTCGAGTTTGCGCAGCGACAGCGTCAGCAGCCCGAAACTGCTCATGGCGAAGATGGCGAACGCAATCGTCGGCCACAGACGCGTGAAGCCGTGCGACAGCTTGAGGCAGATCGCGAATCCCGTTTCCAGGAGCCCGGCGACGATTACGAGCAGCCACGCCATGGTCAGTGCCTCCCGCGTACGCGTCGGTGACTGCTTCGTCTCACTTGGTGCGATTATGCACTTACCAGCAGCGGGCGGTCGCAAACGTGCGCGGGTCGGTGGCCTCCGCGTCGCCGCGGGTCGGTCGCCTCCACGTGGCCTCGGCTCAGTCGCCTTCGCGTCGCTCGCGCGTCGCCAGCAGTCGCCTCAGTGAGTAGAGACGCGCGGGATCGGCGTTCCCCTGAGCCACCCACTCGTCCAGCGCGCAGTCCGGCTCGTCGTGCGAACAGGCGCGCGGACACCCCTCAGTGCCCGGCTCCAGATCCGGGAAGGCGTGGATGACGCGGGACGGGTCGACATGGTGCAGCCCGAAGGAGCGCACACCCGGGGTGTCGATCACCCAGCCGTTGTCCTCGCCCGCGAGGGGGAGGGCGAGCGCCGAGGTGGTGGTGTGCCGGCCGCGGCCGGTGACCGCGTTCACCACGCCCGTGCTGCGCCAACGGTCCTTCGGGACGAGGGCGTTGACCAGGGTCGTCTTGCCGACGCCGGAGTGGCCGACGAACGCGGTGGTCCGGCCCCTGAGGTGCTCGTAGACCCGGTCGGCCGCGACGCCGCCCACGAACTCGTCGCGGGTGGTGACGATGTGGGGGACACCGAGCGCGCCGTACATCTCCAGCAGTTCGTCCGGCGAGGCCAGATCCGACTTGGTCAGCACCAGCAGCGGCTCCAGGCCGCCGGCGAACGCCGCGACCAGACACCGGTCGATCAGCCGTGGGCGCGGCTCCGGGTCGGCGAGGGCCGTCACGATCGCCAGTTGGTCGGCGTTGGCGACGACGACGCGCTCGTACGGATCGTCGTCGTCGGCGGTGCGGCGCAGGACGGACCGGCGCTCGCCGATCCGGACGATGCGGGCGAGGGTGTCCTTCTTGCCGGACAGATCGCCGACCAGCTCGACCCGGTCGCCGACCACGGCGGCCTTGCGGCCCAGCTCACGGGCCTTCATCGCCATGACCGTGCGGTCGTCGACGAGACATGTGAGCCGGCCCCGGTCGACGGTCAGGACCATGCCCTCCGCCGCGTCCTCGTGCTTGGGGCGGATGTTCGTACGAGGACGGTTGCCCTTGGGGTTGGGGCGCTGGCGGATGTCGTCCTCGTCGGTGTGCTTGCCGTAGCGGCGCATCTCCGGCCGTCCCCGCTCAGTTGCCCGCGAGCATGTCGGTCCACATCCTCGGGAAATCGGGCAGGGTTTTGGCCGTCGTCGCCACGTTCTCGATCTCCACTCCGTCGACGGCGAGACCGATGATCGAGCCGGCCGTCGCCATCCGGTGGTCGTCGTAGGTGTGGAACACCCCGCCGTGCAGCGGGCGCGGGCGGATGTGCAGCCCGTCCTCGGTCTCGGTGACATCACCGCCGAGCTCGTTGATCTCCTTCGTGAGCGCGGCCAGCCGGTCCGTCTCGTGCAGCCGCAGATGCGCGACACCCCGCAGCGTCGAGGGGGAGTCGGCCAGGGCCGCGACCGCGGCGATGCCCGGGGTCAGCTCGCCGACCTCGCTCAGATCGACGTCGATGCCATGGATCCGGCCGGTGCCGGTGAAGGTCAGACCCGCGTCCGTGAGCTCGCAGGAACCGCCCATCTCGGTGAAGATCTCGCGCAGCGCGTCACCTGGCTGGGTGGTGCGCTCGGGCCAGTCGGGCACGGTGACCCGGCCGCCCGTCACCAGCGCCGCCGCCAGGAAGGGCTGGGCGTTGGACAGATCCGGCTCCACGGTCAGATCCCGGCCGAGCAGCGCACCGCTGCGCACCCGCCAGACGTTGGGCTCGCCGCCGGTCTCCGGCTCGTCGACCTGCGCCCCGACCGTACGGAGCATGTCGACGGTCATCCGGATGTGCGGCATCGACGGCAGCCGGGAGCCGATGTGCCGTACCTCCACGCCCTGGTTGAAGCGTGGCGCGGAGAGCAGCAGGGCGGAGACGAACTGCGAGGACGAGGAGGCGTCGATCTCCACGGGGCCGCCGTCCAGCGCTCCGCCGTCGTGGACGGTCATCGGGAGGGAGCCGCGGCCGTCGTCGTCGATCCGGGCGCCCAGCGCGCGCAGACCGTTGATCACGCCGCCCAGCGGACGCTCGTAGGAGCGCGGGTCGCCGTCGAAACGGATCGGACCGTCGGCGAGGGCGGCGACGGGCGGCAGGAAGCGCATCACCGTGCCGGCGTTGCCGACGTCGACCGTCGTGGGGCCGTGCAGCCCGGCCGGGATTATCCGCCAGGCCTCGCCGCTGTCGGGGCCGCCGGTGGAGGTGGAGCTGGAGGAGACCTGCTCCTCGATGCCCACGCCCATGGCCCGCAGGGCCTCCGCCATCAGCAGGGTGTCGCGGGAGCGCAGCGGCCGGCGCAGCCATCCGGGCTCGGCGGCCAGTGCCGCCAGCACCAGCGCGCGGTTGGTGACCGATTTCGATCCGGGCACGGTGACCGTCGCATCGACGGGCCCGCTTGCATGAGGGGCGGGCCAGAGGGCGGGGTGCACGGAGCTCTCGGTCATGGCCATCACTTTAATGGCCCCGAGCGGCCGCAGCCGTTCCATGACCGGTCACGGAGCTCCGTGAACGATCACAGACCGAGCAGCCAGCGACCGCCACCGATCAGCGAGCACAGCGATACGGCATGGAAGAGGAACAGCCACATCGCGGGCGGCGCATGCGTCAGCCGGGCCAACTGGTCCGCGTCCGAGTCGGGCGCCCCGCCGTGCCGCCGCTTCGCCTGCAGTTCGAAGGCCGGCCGTACGCCGCCGAGCAGCAGGAACCACACCGCGGCGTACGCGAACGCCGCCTGCACCGCCGGATCGGTCAGCCAGGACACCAACAGGAACGCCGCCCCGGTGAGGATCACGGTGAGCGCCCCGTACGCGTTGCGGATCATCACCAGCATCGCGATCAGCAGCGCGGTCGCCACCCACAGGAGCAGCGTGATGCGGTGCGCGGCGAGCAGCCAGGCGCCGCCGAGTCCGAGCAGCGGCGGGGCGGTGTAGCCCGCGGCCGCGGTGAGGATCATGCCGGGGCCGGTCGGCCTGCCGCGGCTGACGGTGAGGCCGCTGGTGTCGGAGTGCAGCCGGATGCCGTCCAGCCGGCGACCGGTGGCCAGGGCGATCAGGCCGTGGCCGCCCTCGTGGGCGATCGTGATCGCGTTGCGGGACAGCCGCCACAGCGTGTGCGGGACGACCGCGACGAGAGCGAGCGCGGCCGTGCCTATGACGAGCCACTGCTCGGGCGCGGGCTGGGTGCCGAAGACTTCGGGTGTGACCATTTCCGGGGTGGCTCCTCGGGAGGCTCGGGGTCGTGGCAGTGTGGCACTTATGTGCGGACGGTATGCAGCGAGTCGCAAACCCGAGGACCTGACGGGACTCTTCCAGATCGAGAAGTGGGAGCCGGCGGAGACCCTGGCTCCCGACTGGAACGTGGCTCCGACAAAAGAGGTCTACGCGGTGCTCGAACGTCCTCTGAAGGACGCGGACGACCGCCGCCCGGTTCGCCAGCTGCGGAAACTCAAGTGGGGACTCGTCCCGTCCTTCGCCAAGAACCCCGAGGGCGCAGCCCGGATGATCAATGCCCGTGCGGAGACCGTCCATGAGAAGCCCTCCTTCCGCCGGCCCTTCCTCGCCCGGCGCTGCATCCTGCCCGCCGACGGCTACTACGAGTGGGTCACCGGCGCCGACGAGCGGCAGCTGGAGGTGGAGGGGAAGAAGAAGCGGCCCCGCAAGCAGCCGTACTTCGTCACCCCCGCCGACGGCTCGGTCTTCGCGATGGCGGGGCTGTACGAGTTCTGGCGCGACCGGACCCTGCCGGACGACCACCCGCAGTCCTGGTGGGTGACCTGCTCGGTGATCACGACCGAGGCGGAGACGAGCCCGCTGGCCGTCGCGCCCGCCGACGGCCCCCACTCGCTGTCCGACATCCACCCGCGGATGCCGCTGATGCTCACGGAGGACCGCTGGGACGCCTGGCTCGACCCGGGCCGCACGGACGTGGAGGAGCTGCGCACGCTGCTCGCGGCGCCGCCGCCCGGGCTGATGCGGGCGTACCCCGTGGGCACGGCCGTCTCCAATGTCCGCAACAACGGACCCGAGCTGCTGGAGGAGCTGGCGGCCCCTGAGGTCGGCACGCTCTTCTGAGGTTTCCGGCTGCTCAGGTCACGGCTGAGGTAGCGGTGCTCGTGCTTCCTGAGGTTTCCGGGGCTCGTGGTGTGACACTTCTGACGTGACACAGAGCGAGATCGTCGAGACACCCGCCGGGGACGCCCGCATCACCTGGCACCCGGCCACCGGCAAGGCCCGGCTCGTGCTGGCCGTCAGCCATGGCGCGGGCGGCGGCATCGGCGCCCGCGACCTCCAGGCGCTCGCGGCCGAGCTGCCCGCCGCCGGGGTGACCGTGGCCCTCGTGGAGCAGCCGTGGCGGGTGGCGGGCAAGCAGGTCGCGCCCGCGCCGAAGACCCTGGACACCGGCTGGCGGGGACTGTGGCCTGCGTTGGAGAAGCAGGGGCTGCCGATCGTCGCGGGCGGGCGCAGCGCCGGGGCGCGGGTCGCCTGCCGCACGGCGCGTGAGCTGGGCGCGCGCGCCGTGCTCGCCCTCAGCTTCCCCCTGCACCCGCCGGGCAGGCCGGAGAAGTCCCGGGCCGATGAGCTGCTCGGCGCCGGAGTTCCCGTCCTTGTCGTCCAGGGCGGCAACGACTCGTTCGGGAAGCCGGAGGAGTTCCCCGACGGGGAGTACGAGCTGATCGAGGTGGACTCCGCGGACCACGGGCTCGCCGTGCCCAAGCGGGCGGCGCTGACCCAGGAGGAGGCCCTGGCCACCGTCGTCGACGGCGTACGGAAGTGGATCACGGCCCTGCCCGGATCCTGACGGCCGCACCTGACGCCGGGTCCTGATGGCCGCATCCCGACGGCCGGATCCTGACTGCGTCCTGTGCCCGGGAATAGCGGAGGGCGGACCCTCTGTTGTGTCCCACGTCAGTACAGGAGCGTGGAGAGGGAGTCCGTCGCATGGGTTCGACCATCTGCCCGAGCAGGTCACAGGCCGCTGACCTGGAGTGGACAGTGCTGCGTGCACCCAAGGCGACCCCCATTCGGACGGCGGGCGGTGCGGTTGGTCGTCTATCCTCCGATTCGAGCGGGTCCGGTTTCGGTCTCGCCACAGCGGAGGAGGAGGTGGGTCCGGTCACTGGGACCGACGACAGCCGCATGGACGAGACGGCTGCCGAGCGCAACGCACGCTTCGAGCGGGACGCACTTGGCTACCTCGACCAGATGTACTCGGCCGCGCTGCGTATGACGCGCAACCCGGCCGATGCCGAGGATCTCGTACAGGAGACGTATGCGAAGGCCTACGGGTCCTTCCACCAGTTCCGTGAGGGCACGAACCTCAAGGCCTGGCTGTACCGGATTCTCACGAACACCTTCATCAACTCGTACCGCAAGAAGCAGCGCGAGCCGCAGCGCAGCGCCGCCGAGGAGATCGAGGACTGGCAGCTCGCCCGCGCGGAGTCGCACATGTCGACCGGTCTGCGCTCCGCCGAGTCGCAGGCGCTCGACCACCTGCCGGACTCCGATGTCAAGGAAGCGCTGCAGGCGATCCCCGAGGAGTTCCGCATCGCCGTGTATCTCGCGGATGTAGAGGGCTTTGCCTACAAGGAGATCGCGGACATCATGGGAACGCCCATCGGTACGGTGATGTCCCGACTGCACCGGGGCCGCCGCCAGTTGCGCGGCATGCTCGAGGACTACGCCCGTGATCGCGGGCTCGTTCCCGCGGGCGCCGGGGAGTCGACGAACGATCGGAAAGGCGCGGGCTCATGAGCTGCGGAGAGCCGCACGAGACTGACTGCGCAGAGGTACTCGATCATCTTTACGAGTTCCTCGACCGGGAGATGCCCGACAGCGACTGCACCAAGTTCGAGGTGCACTTCGAGGAGTGCTCCCCGTGCCTGGAGAAGTACGGCCTGGAGCAGGCGGTGAAGAAGCTCGTCAAGCGCTGCTGCGGCCATGACGACGTGCCGGTGGACCTGCGGGCCAAGGTCATGGGCCGGATCGAGCTGATCAGGTCCGGTGAGACCGTGCCCGAGCACGACCTGACGGCGGGCGCGGAGTAACCACGCGCTGAGAGTCGCCGAGCAGGCGCGTAGCAGTCGCGGAACAGCCGGGGAGCAGTAGCGCTCCGCCTGCGGACCGGACACAGGGGGCGCACCGTCCGGTGCGCCCCCTTTCGCGTATCCGGGCAGCGTGCCCACAGGGGACGCGCCCGTCCGCGCTCGCACTGTGTCACCCGATGGTGCTAATCGGTCGCTTTCGTCCGCCGTGGACACTCCAACTCGCTAGCCTTGCGCTCGATTTGGGGCGTCCGAGGAGGGCTGAAAGCGGGTGGGAGTCATTCCCGGAGCGGCGCGGGTGTACATCCTGTGTGCCGTCGTGATTGCCGCAGTGTGCGCATTTCCCGCCCTGCGCCCCGGGGCCGGTACCGCCTGGAGCACGGTCGCGCTGCTCGCGGGGCTGTACGCGGTGTGCGAGATGCCCGCCCGGTTCCCCGTCCTGGGACGGGCCGTCGGCGGATCCGTACCGGTCGGCGCCGGATCGTTCTTTCCCGTGCTCCTCGCCGCCGCGCTGCTCCTGCCGCCCGCGGCCGCGGCGCTGGTCGCGGCACCGGGCGCGCTGCTCGCCCACGTCGAACAGCGCCCCGCGGGCGTCCGCCGCGTATGGCGGGCGGCCCAATTGGCCCTGGCCGCCTGGGCGGCGTCCCGGGTGGCCGTCCTCCTCGGCGGCCCGGCCGCGCTGAGCGCCGCCGACTTCCCGTACGCCCTGCTGCCCGCGTTCGCCGCCGCATTCACGTACTGCCTGGTGCTGACCGCGCTCGACGGCGGCATCCTCGCCACCGCGGAACGCGTCCCCGTCCGCGCGGCGTGGCGCGGACTGCTGCTGCGTTCCCTCGCGCCGCACGCCGTGCACGGACCGGCCGGGCTGATGATGGCCGTGCTGTGGCGCAGCCCGTACGGTCCGCTGTCCGCGCTCTTCGTGCTGCTGCCGATGTACATCTCCTGCTGGGTCTTCGCGCAGTACCACCGCGAGCAGGGCGCTCACCGGTCCACCATCCGCGCCCTGGTGCAGGCCGTCGACATCAAGGACAGGTACACCCGCGGCCACAGCGAGCGGGTGGGCCGCGCGTCCGTACTGATCGCGCGTGAGCTCGGCATGGACGAGGAGCGCCTCGAAGTGCTCCGCTTTGCCGGGATCCTGCACGACGTCGGCAAACTGGGCGTACCCACACGCGTGCTGCGCAAGGACGGACCGCTCACCCCGGAGGAGCGCCGCGTCATCGAACTGCACCCCGAGTACGGGCACGAGATGGTCCGGGGCATCGGCTTCCTCGGCGAGGCCCGCGCGGCGATCCTGCACCACCACGAACGGCTCGACGGAAGCGGCTACCCGTACGGACTCGCCGGCCGCCAGATTCCCGAGTTCGCCCGTGTGGTCGCCGTCGCCGACGCCTTCGACGCGATGACCTCGACCCGCTCGTACAGTAGGGCGCGGCCCGTCGCCACCGCGGTCAAAGAGCTGAAACGGTGCGCCGGAACCCAGTTCGACCCCCGGATGGTGCGCGCCCTCGTCCGCGCCCTCGACCGTCACGGCTGGCAGACGGGGGTCACCGCCGACGAGCCGCACGTGCCCGCCCAGCCGCCCCCGAAGTGCCCCTCCGTCCCGGCCGGGCCCGTCTCAGCTCCGACGGCACGGCACAGGCGGGGCGGATGACACCAAGGGTCCCGGTCACCGTTCTGGGCGTGTACGGGGCCGCTGCCGCGCTGACCGGAGCCGGGCTCTGCCGGACCCTGTGGAACGGCGTCGCGGACCCGGGCACCGCGCTCGCGTTCGGCGTGCTCATCGCCGTCGGGGAGGCCACCCGACGGGGCGCGCCGCCCGGCACGGGGGCGATCCCCCCGGCTCCGCCGGGGGGAGCCCCGCCCATGGTCGAAAAGCCATGGGGCAGGGAGCCCGCGCCGCTCGCGTCCGCCGGGGCACTGGCGTACGCGCTGCTCGGTGAGAGCGGCGGGCGGGCCACCACCCACGGCGTCCTCCAGGTCGTCGCGGTCGTCGTGGCGGGCGCCCTCGCCGGGGCCGTACCGCACATCGCGCGCGGCCGCGGGCCCGCGCTCGACCAGGTCACGCGCCGCGTGCTCACCGTCGCGTTCGCCGCGGTCTGCTTCCAGCCGCTCTACAACTCGGGCGCACTGGCCGAGCGGCTCGGCAAGGGCCCGTACTACGTGCTCTACCTGCTGCTTCTGCTGCTGCTGACCGCGCTCTGCGACGCCGTGCTCGCCGCGCTGATGCTCCGCGCCCGCACCCTCCCCCACAGCGCCAAGCGCATGGGAGGTACCCCCGTCCCGTACGGTCCGCTGCTGCGCGACGAACTGCGCGCGCTGATCGGCATCGGCTCCGCCGTCTGCGCGACCGGCGCCGTCATGGCGCTCGGCGCCGCTGTCGCCGGGCTCTGGGCGCTGCCCGTCTTCTCCGTACCGCTCCTGCTCACCCAGATGTCGTTCCGGCGGTACGCGGCAGTACGGATCACCTACCGGCAGACCATCTCCTCACTCGCACGGGCGACCGAGATCGCGGGCTACACCCCCCACGGGCATGCCCTCAGGGTCGCCGCGCTGAGCACCGCCGTCGGCCGCGAGCTGGGGCTCTCGGGGCCCGAGCTGACCGTTCTGGAGTACGCGGCGCTGATGCACGACATCGGGCAGCTCTCCCTCGTCGACCCGGTGCCGGAGGGCGCCACCGCTCTGCTGCCGCTCGCCGAGCAGCGCAGGATCGCCCTGCTGGGCGGCGCCGTCGTCCGCCAGACCGGCGTCCCCGCGGCCGTCGCGGTGGTCGTCGAGCGACAGGCCGACCCGTACCGGGAGCAGCCCCTGGCCGCCCGTATCGTCCGCACCGTCAACGCGTACGACGATCTCACCGGTGAAAGTGCCACGGGCGCGCTCACGGCTCTGGAGCAGCTCCGTCTCGGGACCGCGCACGACTACCAGCCGGAAGTCGTCGAGTCCCTCGCCCGCGTCCTGACCCGTCGAGGGAGCGGCCCGGAGGGCCTCGGCTGAGGGGTGGTGGCGGGCACTGGCGGGACTCAGCCCCGCTCAGTCCGGGTAACCCATGGGTAATGAGCGGGCGTCCGACCGGGCATGGTTGGATGCGAAAGTAGGGAGCACTGAGCGAGACGTACACAAAGACACTCAGACAAGTGTCCGGGGGCAATGACCCGAGCGACCGGCAGGCGGGAATCGTGAGGATCTTCGGGAAGGTACGGCATCGGCCCTCCGCCTCGTGGCGGCAGGCCACCGACCGCGCGTTCACGCTGATCGGCGACGGCCGGTACGAGGACGCGGGCGCACTGCTGACCCGTGCGGCGGATCTGGAGCCCTGGCTCTCCGAGTCCTGGTTCAACCTGGCCCTGTTGCACAAGTTCCGGCACGACTGGGAGCAGGCGCGCGCCGCGGGCCTGCGGGCCGTCGCCCTGCTGGACAAGGAGACCGGCGCCCCCGACTGGTGGAACGTGGGGATCGCGGCCACCGCTCTCCAGGACTGGCCGCTGGCCCGCCGGGCCTGGCAGGCGTACGGGCTGAAGGTGCCCGGAAGCCCCTCACGCGCCGGAATCGGCGGACCGGGGGCCGCGGGTGGCGAGCCCGTCGGGATGGAGCTGGGCAGCGCCGCCGTACGGCTGTCGCCGGAGGGCGAGGCCGAGGTGGTGTGGGGCCGCAGGCTCGACCCGGCCCGGATAGAGGTGCTCTCCATCCCCCTGCCGTCGTCCGGCCGCCGCTGGGGCGAGGTCGTACTGCACGACGGCGTACCGCACGGCGAGCGCACCACCGCCGCCGGCCACAGTTTCCCCGTCTTCGACGAGATCGAGCTCTGGGCGCCCTCGCCCGTCCCCACCTGGGTGGTGCTGCTGGAGGCCGCCACCGAGGACGACCGGGACGCCCTGGAGCAGCTCGCCGCCGACGCCGGTTTCGCCGCCGAGGACTGGTCGTCGTCGGTGCGGCTGCTCTGCCGGGCCTGTTCCGAGAGCGTGATGCCGAGTGCTGAGGGCGACGGTGAGCACCTGGACCCGCACGACCACAGCGAGCCGGGGCACCCGGGGCCGCTGGGCCACCGCACGGCCGGCGACATGTGGGTGCCGGAGCGTGAATGCGGTATCGCTGCGCCCGCCGCTCTGGTGCGCGGGCTGCTGGACGGCTGGGTCGCGGACAGCCCGGACAGCCGCGAGTGGCGGGATCTTGAGGAAGTCTGCTGACTTCGGGCCGTAGTCTGTATGGAGCAATCAGACGGGCACCCGAGGAAGGCGTACGGCGGACAATGGCGCAGCAGGAGACGGACCAGCACACGGACCAGCAGGTCAACGATGGTTTCGTCGTGGACACGGAGGACTGTGAGGAGCGCGAGCGGGCGTACCGCGAGCGTGGCACGGCCCGTCCGATCACCGTCGTCGGCAACCCGGTGCTCCACAAGGAGTGCAAGGACGTCACCGAGTTCGACGACAAGCTCGCGGCGCTGATCGACGACATGTTCGCCAGCCAGCGGGCGGCGGAGGGCGTGGGCCTGGCCGCCAACCAGATCGGTGTGGACCTGAAGGTCTTCGTCTACGACTGCCCCGACGACGAGGGTGTGCGTCACACCGGCGTCGTCTGCAACCCGGTGCTGCAGGAGCTGCCGCCGGAGCACCGCAACCTGGACGACTCGAACGAGGGCTGCCTGTCCGTGCCGACGGCGTACGCCTCGCTGGCCCGCCCCGACTACGCCGAGGTGCACGGCCAGGACGCCGAGGGCAAGCCGATCAAGGTGCGCGGCACCGGCTACTTCGCGCGCTGCCTGCAGCACGAGACGGACCACCTGTACGGCTACCTGTACATCGACCGGCTGTCGAAGCGGGACCGCAAGGACGCGCTGCGGCAGATGGCCGAGGGCACGCCGCGCTACGAGGTCGTCCCCAACGACTGATCCGTCGCCGTCGCCGTCGCCGTCGTTCGCGGCAGCGCCCCGCTCCGTCGACCGGTGCGGGGCGCTGCCGTTACCGCCAATGGGCGGGCAAATGACAGCTGCTGTGGCCCTGTTGACGCGCGTCGACCGCCCCGCCAGTCTCTGGGTGCAGCTCCCATATCCGGTGGACTCGTCATGGAGGGCCGATGCCCAGACGCACCGCACGACTCCTGCTGTCCTTTGTCATGCTCATGGCTGCCTCGCTGGGCGGGGTCGTGGCCACGGCCGGCACGGCACACGCCGACGGCTGCTACACCTGGTCCCGCACCCTCTCCCAGGGGACCTCCGGCGCCGACGTCACCCAGCTGCAGATCCGGGTCGGGGGCTACCCCGGCTACGGCGGCGTCCTCGCCATCGACGGCGACTACGGCCCGGCGACCGCCGCCGCCGTCAAGCGCTTCCAGTCCGCGTACGGGCTCACGGCCGACGGCATCGCAGGACCCCAGACCTTCAACAAGCTCTACGCCCTCCAGGACGACGACTGCACCCCGATCCACTTCAGCTACGCCGAGCTCAACGACTGCAACTCCACCTGGTCCGGCGGCGCGGTGAGCGCGGCCACCGCGAAGTCCAACGCGCTGCGCACGATGTGGAAGCTGGAGGCCATGCGGCACGCCCTCGGCGACCAGCCCATCACCGTGACCAGCGGCTTCCGCTCCTACGCCTGCAACAGCGCGGTCGGCGGGGCCTCCAACAGCCGCCACCTGTACGGCGACGCGGCGGACCTCGGCGCCGGACCCCACTCCCTGTGCAAGCTCGCCCAGCAGGCCCGCAACCACGGCTTCAACGGCATCCTCGGCCCCGGCTACCCGGGCCACGGCGACCACACCCACGTCGACCACCGCGCGAGCCGCTTCTGGTCCGCGTCCAGCTGCGGGATCTGAGCCCACTCAGGCCACGCGTACCGGCCCGCGGAAGGTGCGCCGGTACGCGTTCGGCGTCGTCCCGAGCGTACGGAGGAAGTGGTGCCGCAGAGCGGCCGCGTTGCCGAAGCCGGCGCGGCCCGCGATCGCGTCCACCGTGTCGTCCGTGGCCTCCAGCAACTCCTGTGCCAGCAGCACCCGCTGGCGCAGGAGCCAGCGGTACGGCGTCGTCCCCGTCTCCTGCTGGAAGCGGCGCGCGAAGGTCCGCGGCGACATGTGCGCCCGTACCGCCAGCTGCTCCACGGTCATCTCGCGGTCGAGATGCCGCTCCATCCAGGCGAGCACCTCGCCCACCGTGTCGCAGCGGGTGCGCGGCAGCGGCCGGTCGATGTACTGCGCCTGCCCCCCGTCCCGGTGCGGCGGCACCACCATCCTCCGGGCGATCTTGTTGGCGACCTCCGGACCGAACTCGCTGCGAACGAGATGCAGACAGGCGTCGATCGCGGCCGCGGTGCCGGCCGACGTGATGACCGGCCCCTCGTCGACATACAGCACATCGGGGTCGACGAGTGCCCGCGGGTGGCGGCGGGCCAGCGCGGCCGTATGGCGCCAGTGGGTGGTGCAGCGTCGCCCGTCGAGCAGCCCCGCGGCCCCCAGCACGAACGCGCCGGTGCACACGGACAGCACGCGCGCGCCCCGGTCGACGGCCGCGCGCAGCGACTCCAGCAGCGCCTCGGGGTACTCGCGCTCCCCGTAGTCGCTCCCGGTCGGCACGGCGATCAGATCGGCCTCCGCCAGCCGTTCGAGTCCGTGCTCGACGTCCAGCGCGAACCCGGCGTGGGTGCGCAGCCGCGGCCCCTCCGCGGAGGCCACCGCGAAGTCGTGGACCGGGAGTCCGTCATCGCTGCGATCCAGGCCGAAGACCTCGCAGAGGACGCCGAGTTCGAAGGGGTGTACGCCGTCGAGCAGGACGGCCGCCACGTTCTTCAACATGGATTCAGTGTGGCAGTAATTCGATGGTTGGTGACAGTCCTGCCACTGATGTTTCCGGGGCCCGGCGACGACAGTGGAGGACATGAACACATTCCTCGACTACCTCGTCATCCTGGGAGTTCTCCTCGTTGTCGGCCTTCCCGCGTTCATCGGGCACGCAAGGGACCGCGCCATCGACCGCCGGCTGCGTGAGGCGGAGCGGGCGGGGGCCCGGACCGTCACCCGGCCCGGGCCCCCGCCCGCACATGTCCGGCCGAGCCGTCAGAAGTCCTCGTCCAGGTCGACCGAGCCCTCGACCGCCACCTGATACGCCGACGGGCGACGCTCGAAGAAGTTCGTCAGCTCCTGGACGCCCTGGAGCTCCATGAAGGAGAACGGATTCTGCGAGCCGTAGACCGGGGCGAAGCCCAGCCGGGTGAGCCGCTGGTCGGCGACGCACTCCAGGTACTCGCGCATCGACTCGGTGTTCATGCCCGGCAGGCCGTCACCGCACAGATCGCGGCCGAACTGCAGCTCCGCCTCGACGGCCTCCCGCAGCATGTCGGTGACCTGCTGCTGGAGTTCGTCGTCGAAGAGCTCCGGCTCCTCCTTGCGGACCGTGTCCACGACCTCGAAGGCGAAGTTCATGTGCATCGTCTCGTCGCGGAACACCCAGTTCGTGCCGGTCGCCAGGCCGTGCAGCAGGCCCCGGGAGCGGAACCAGTACACGTACGCGAAGGCGCCGTAGAAGAACAGCCCCTCGATGCAGGCCGCGAAGCAGATCAGGTTCAGCAGGAAGCGGCGGCGGTCGGCCTTCGTCTCCAGCCGCTCGATCTTCTCGACCGAATCCATCCACTTGAAGCAGAACTGCGCCTTCTCGCGGATGGACGGGATGTTCTCGACCGCGTCGAAGGCGGCGGCGCGGTCCTCCGGGTTCGGGAGGTAGGTGTCCAGCAGCGTCAGATAGAACTGGACGTGCACGGCCTCCTCGAAGAGCTGCCGCGACAGGTACAGCCGCGCCTCGGGGGAGTTGATGTGCTTGTAGAGCGTCAGCACCAGGTTGTTCGCGACGATCGAGTCGCCGGTCGCGAAGAAGGCGACCAGACGGCCGATCAGGTGCTGCTCACCGGCGGAGAGCTTGGCGAGGTCGGCGACGTCGGAGTGGAGGTCGACCTCCTCCACGGTCCACGTGTTCTTGATCGCGTCTCGGTAGCGCTCGTAGAAGTCCGGGTAGCGCATGGGGCGGAGGGTCAGTTCGAAGCCCGGGTCGAGAAGATTCTTCTCGGCCTTGCTGTCGTTCGCGGTGGTCATTACTGGCAAGCCTCGCAGGACTCGGGGTTCTCAAGGGAGCAGGCGATCGCGTCGGCGTCGGGGGCCGCCTGCTGTACGGGGATGGGGGTGGCGGCGGTCGCGGTGCCGGACGCGGCCCGGGCGATCCGGGTCGCCGGGCGGGAGCGCAGGTAGTACGTCGTCTTCAGGCCCTGCTTCCAGGCATACGCGTACATCGAGGAGAGCTTGCCGATGGTCGGCGTCTCCATGAAGAGGTTCAGCGACTGCGACTGGTCCAGGAACGGCGTGCGGGCGGCGGCCATGTCGATGAGGCCGCGCTGCGGGATCTCCCACGCCGTGCGGTACAGCTCGCGCACATCCGCCGGGATCCAGTTCAGGCCCTGCACGGAGCCGCTGGAGTCGCGCAGCGCCTCACGGGTCTGCGCGTCCCACACGCCCAGCTTCTTCAGGTCGTCCACCAGGTAGGAGTTGACCTGCAGGAACTCGCCGGACAGGGTCTCGCGCTTGAAGAGGTTGGAGACCTGCGGCTCGATGCACTCGTACACGCCCGCGATCGAGGCGATGGTCGCGGTCGGCGCGATGGCGAGGAGGAGCGAGTTGCGCATCCCGGTCCCGGCGATCCGGGCGCGCAGCGCTGCCCAGCGCTCGGGCCAGTTGAGCTCCACGGCAGCGCCGTAGTGATCGGGGTGCAGCACACCGCGCGCCGCGCGGGTCTGCTCCCAGGCGGGCAGCGGGCCGCTGCGCTCCGCGAGGTCGCAGGACGCCTCGTACGCCGCCAGCATGATCCGCTCGGCGATCCGCGTCGACAGGGCCCGGGCCTCGGCCGAGTCGAACGGCATCCGCAGCTTGAAGAAGACGTCCTGGAGACCCATCGCGCCCAGGCCCACCGGGCGCCACTTGGCGTTGGAGCGGCCGGCCTGCTCGGTCGGGTAGAAGTTGATGTCGACGACCCGGTCGAGGAAGGTCACGGCGGTACGGACGGTCTCGTCCAGCCGCTCCCAGGCGATCTCCGGGCCGTCGGCTCCCTCTTCGACGAAGGCGCCGAGGTTGACCGAACCGAGGTTGCAGACCGCCGTCTCGCCGTCGTTCGTGACCTCGATGATCTCGGTGCAGAGGTTGGAGGAGTGGACGACCGTGCCGGGCTCGGCGGTCTGGTTCGCGGTCCGGTTCGAGGCGTCCTTGAACGTCATCCAGCCGTTGCCGGTCTGGGCGAGGGTGCGCATCATGCGGCCGTAGAGGTCACGGGCCGGGATCGTCCTGCGCGCGAGCCCGGCGGCCTCCGCCTTGCGGTACGCGGCGTCGAAGTCGTCGCCCCACAGGTCGACCAGTTCGGGCACGTCGGCCGGTGAGAACAGCGACCACTCGGCGTCCGCGTTCACCCGGCGCATGAACTCGTCGGGGATCCAGTGCGCCAGGTTGAGGTTGTGCGTACGGCGCGCCTCCTCGCCCGTGTTGTCGCGCAGCTCCAGGAACTCCTCGATGTCCGCGTGCCAGGTCTCCAGGTAGACGCAGGCCGCGCCCTTGCGGCGGCCGCCCTGGTTCACGGCGGCGACCGAGGAGTCCAGCGTCCGCAGGAACGGCACGATGCCGTTGGAGTGGCCGTTGGTACCGCGGATCAGCGAACCGCGGGAGCGGATGCGGGAGTAGGAGAGGCCGATGCCGCCCGCGTGCTTCGACAGCCTCGCGACCTGGTGGTAGCGGTCGTAGATGGAGTCCAGCTCGTCCAGCGGGGAGTCCAGCAGATAGCAGGACGACATCTGGGGGTGGCGCGTTCCGGAGTTGAAGAGGGTGGGGGAGGACGGCAGGTAGTCCAGCCGGCTCATCATCCCGTACAGCGCGGCGACTTCGTCGAGGGCCCGGACCGAGTCGTCCTCCGCCAGGCCGGCGGCCACGCGCAGCATGAACTGCTGCGGCGTCTCGATGACCTTGCGGGTGATCGGGTGCCGGAGGAGATAGCGGCTGTAGAGGGTGCGCAGGCCGAAGTAGCCGAAGCGGTCGTCGCCGGCGGGGTCGACGAGCGAGTCGAGGCGCCCGGCGTGGGTCTGCACGAACGCGGCTGTGCGGTCCGCGATCAGGCCCTCGCGGTGGCCGACGGCGACGGAGCCGGAGAAGGCGGCCGCCCCCTGTGAGGCTGCCTCCTCCGCGATGGTGAGGGTGAGCAGCCGGGCGGCGAGCCGTGAGTAGGCCGGGTCCTCCGAGATCAGGCCGGCGGCCGCTTCGGTGGCCAACTCGCGCAGTTCGGCCTCGTCCGAGCCCGCATGACGGCCCCGGAGCGCGGCGGCGGCGACGCGGCCCGGGTCGGTGTCGGGGAGATCGGCGGTGAGGTCGGTAAGGGTCCGCAGCAGCGCGGTACCTGGCCCGTCGGTGAGCTTCGTTGAAGCAGGATCGGGCGGCGCGATGGTCACGGGGTGCTCTCCCTCGCTCGGCTGGGGGCCGGCGGGGCGCAGGGGCACGGGCGCACACGTCTGAGAGCCGGTGCGCCGCGTCCACCGGCCTGTTCCGCGAGGCCCGGACGTGTCGGCACCCGGGCCGGACGGTCCGGGCGCGCTGTCGGCAGGTCCTCGGACTCGTGGGCACGTGGGTAGCACCGATTCACCGTTGCGGGACAGTTCCGGATTCGCACCGGATTCCCCTGCGGCGACAGCGAGATGAGCATACATGTGGGGGCGACTGGTTGCGGAACCCCCCACATGTTGTGTCGCGGCGGCTCCTGGAGCTCCAGGACGTCCGTCGGCGGGCTCACGCCTGGTACCGGCTCCCGGTCGCGCTCCGGCGCAGCGTGGATCACGGGAACGCCAACGGGCCGCCGCTTCCCGCAGGGGAACACGGCGGCCCGTCGGCGCATCGCTCAGCAGCAGCGGAACCCCTCGCGGGGGTCGGCCTCCCTGGCGTCCATGCGGCTGCGCTCGAACTCGCGGCGTGACATCACCTTCGCGCCCGGGTCGTGGGATCTGGTGTGGGCGACGTAGCGGTCGTACACCGACTCGCCCGACACCTCTCGCACGTACCAGCGGACCCAGTCCACCGCGCGCCGCAGGCCGCTCACCGCTGTCATACCTGCCACGGTACTCACGCCGTGCCGCTTCCCGCAGCCTCGCGGTCCGCGCCTGCGGCTCCGACGGCCGCGAGCTCCGCCTTCTCCTCCTTGGTCGTGATCAGTCCGGCGGGCGCGACGAGCTTCGACTCCACGTACGGGACCTCGGCGAGACGGATGCCCGCAGGGTTGCGGATCGCCTTGATGCAGACCCTGGCCGCGTCCGCGAGGACGATCACGATGAGGATGGCGAAGAGCGCCGCGAGGAAGCCGTCGACGGTCGAGTTGGTGACGACGGTGTGCATGTCGTCCATCGACTTCGCCGGCGGCAGCACCTTGTCGGCGTCGATGCCCGCCTGGTACTTGTCGCGCTGGGCGAAGAAGCCCACCTTCGGGTCGCCGGAGAAGATCTTCTGCCAGCTCGCGGTGAGGGTGACCGAGGCGTCCCAGGCCAGCGGAACGGCCGTCACCCAGGCCCACTTGAGACGCCCGGACTTGACCAGCAGCGTGGTGCAGACGGCGAGCGCGACGGCCGCCAGCAGCTGGTTGGCGATGCCGAAGAGCGGGAAGAGCTGGTTGATGCCGCCGAGCGGGTCGTGCACGCCGACCCAGAGGAAGTAGCCCCAGCCGCCGACGACGACCGCGCTCGCGAACCAGACACCCGGCTTCCAGCTGACCTGCTTCATCGGCTTGTAGAGGTTGCCCAGTGTGTCCTGGAGCATGAAGCGCCCCACCCGGGTGCCGGCGTCGACCGTGGTGAGGATGAAGAGCGCCTCGAACATGATGGCGAAGTGGTACCAGAAGGCCTTCATCCCGGCGCCGCCCACCACCGCGGAGAAGATGTCCGACATGCCCAGCGCGAAGGTCGGCGCACCGCCGGTGCGCGAGAGCAGGCTCGCTTCCTCGACGTCCTTCGCGGCCTGTGTCAGCTGCTCGGGGGTGACGGTGAAGCCGAGGTTGGCGACCGCCTGGGAGGCGGAGTCCACCGTGGTGCCGAGGACACCGGCGGGTGAGTTGACCGCGAAGTAGAGACCGGGGTCGAGGATGCAGGCGCAGATCATCGCCATGACCGCGACGAAGGACTCGGTCAGCATCGCGCCGTAGCCGATCATCCGGATCTGGGTCTCCTTCTGGATCATCTTCGGGGTGGTGCCCGAGGAGACCAGGGAGTGGAAGCCGGAGAGCGCGCCGCAGGCGATGGTGATGAAGACGAACGGGAACAGCGAGCCCGCGAAGACCGGCCCCTGGCCGTTGCCCGCGAACTCGGTGACCGCCGGCATCTTCAGTGTCGGCATCGCGACGACCACGCCCAGCGCGAGCAGCACGATGGTGCCGATCTTCATGAAGGTGGAGAGGTAGTCGCGCGGCGCCAGCAGCATCCAGACCGGGAGCACGGAGGCGACGAAGCCGTACGCCACCATCCAGATGACCAGGGTGCTCGGCTCCAGGGTGAAGAAGTCGGCGAGCGAGGACTCGGCGACCCAGCCGCCCGCGACGATGGCAAGCAGGAGGAGCGACACACCGATGAGCGAGACCTCGGTGACCTTGCCCGGTCGCAGTGTCCGCAGGTAGAAGCCCATGAAGAGCGCGATCGGGATCGTCATGCCGATGGAGAAGACACCCCATGGCGAGTGCGCCAGCGCGTTGACGATCACCAGGGCCAGCACGGCCAGGAGGATGATCATGATGGCGAAGACCGCGATCAGGGCCGCGGCGCCGCCGAACGGGCCGATCTCGTCCCGTGCCATCTGACCGAGCGAGCGGCCGTCGCGGCGCGTGGAGAAGAACAGCGTGACCATGTCCTGGACGGCACCGGCGAAGATCACACCGACGATGATCCATATGGTTCCGGGCAGATAGCCCATCTGCGCGGCCAGGATCGGGCCGACGAGCGGACCGGCCCCGGCGATCGCCGCGAAGTGGTGGCCGAAGAGCACCCGGCGGTCGGTCGGATGGAAGTCGACACCGTTGTCGAGCCGCTCGGCAGGGGTGGCGCGGGTCTTGTCGGCCTTGAGCACGCGGTACTGGATGAAGCGCGCGTAGAACCGGTAGGCGATGGCGTAGGAGCCGAGAGCGGCCGCGAGCATCCAGACCGCGGAGACTTCCTCACCGCGCGCGAGAGCGAGCACGCTCCAGCCGACCGCGCCCACCAGGGCGACGCATACCCAGACTGCGATCGATCGCGGAGTCATCCTCCGCTGAGAAGTGTTCGATGGTGCCGGCTCGGCCATGGTGTGGCTCCCGTCCCGTCGTGATCACCTGTAACGCGCAGGAAATCTAGGGGACGGTTTCACCAGCGTCACCCCCAGTCCGCATATCGGTACGGCAACGACTGGTACGGCGGTCTGCTGCGAGGCTGCTCCAGAACGCTGGTCAGGGCCACCCCGGGGGCCCCAGGGCCCCGGGGTCGGCCTGCCTCCGGCCGCTGCGGCCGCGCCACGTTGTGTTGTTCCGGGGGGCACTGCACCGGATTGCGGCTGCGCCGCGGGCCGGACCCCCAGCCCGGCAGCCCGTCGGCCCGTCGGCCCGTCAGTCCGCCTCGGGCCGCTGCAGCCTCGCCACGAACTTGTACCGGTCCCCCCGGTACACCGACCGCACCCACTCCACCGGTTCGCCGTTCCTGTCCAGCGAGTGCCGGGACAGCATCAGCATCGGCAGGCCCACGTCCGTACCCAGCAGTCCCGCCTCGCGCGGGGTGGCCAGCGAGGTCTCGATCGTCTCCTCGGCCTCCGCCAGATGGACGTCGTACACCTCGGCCAGGGCCGTGTACAGCGACGTGTACTTGACCAGCGAGCGCCGCAGCGCGGGGAAGCGCTTGGCCGACAGATGCGTCGTCTCGATCGCCATCGGCTCGCCGCTGGCCAGCCGGAGCCGCTCGATCCGCAGCACCCGCCCGCCCGGCGAGATGTCCAGCAGCCCGGCGAGGGTGTCGTCGGCTGTGACGTATCCGATGTCCAGGAGCTGAGACGTGGGCTCCAGACCCTGCGCCTTCATGTCCTCGGTGTACGAGGTGAGCTGAAGGGCCTGCGACACCTTGGGCTTCGCGACGAACGTGCCCTTGCCCTGGATGCGTTCCAGTCGGCCCTCGACGACCAGCTCCTGAAGAGCCTGCCGCACGGTCGTGCGCGAGGTGTCGAACTCGGCGGCGAGCGTGCGCTCGGGCGGTACGGGCGTGCCGGGCGGCATCGTCTCCGTCATGTCGAGCAAGTGCCTCTTGAGCCGGTAGTACTTGGGCACGCGTGCGCTGCGGGTCGCCGTCCCGTTCTCCGGCTCGGTG
This sequence comes from Streptomyces sp. NPDC053673, assembly GCF_055585225.1. Classification (NCBI taxonomy): domain Bacteria; kingdom Bacillati; phylum Actinomycetota; class Actinomycetes; order Kitasatosporales; family Streptomycetaceae; genus Streptomyces; species Streptomyces sp. NPDC053673. The sequence goes on from NZ_JBVJKN010000011.1 coordinate 75,616, forward strand.
CCGCCCCCGTCCGTGGCCATGGCCTGCCTTCCCGACTCGTGTGCTGCTGCCGTCACCGGCTCCTCCGTCTAGTTGCGGCTCACATGGTGGCACGGTCCGGTCGCGGGTCGTCGCCCTCCCTCAGGTGTCGGTCCGATAACGGACGCGACAGCCCTTCTTATACACCCTTGACACCCCTAAAGGTCTAGGCCAAGCTCCCGGTACTGGTCTAAACCATTAAAGACCAAGTCCCAGCCCCACGAGCAGTACTCGGCGTATGTCTCCGTATGTCTTCGCGGTGGGCGGGGGGTTGCAGCATCCCTGAGGAGGGTGGCGTGAAGCGCAAGCTCATCGCGGCGATCGGCGTCGCGGGCATGATGGTCGGCATTGCCGCGTGCGGCTCCGAGAGCGACAAGGGCGGGGACAAGGCCGGTGCGGACGTCAAGGAGATCACCGTCTGGCTGACGGTCGACGCCCAGAACAACTGGCCCGAGCTGGTCAAGGCGGCCGATGCCGCGGTCGTCAAGAAGCACCCCGGCATCAAGATCAAGCACGAGTACTACGGCTGGCCGGACAAGAACGCCAAGCTCGACGCCGTCCTCGCCACGGACAAGGCCCCCGACGTGGTCGAGATGGGCAACACCGAGATGCTCGGCTACATGGTCAAGGGCGCCTTCGCCGAGGTCGACCCGGCGAAGTTCGAGCAGTCCGACGCCTGGCTGGACGGCCTCAAGGAGTCCGTCTCGTACGACGGAAAGACCTACGGCGTGCCGTACTACGCCGGTGGCCGTGTGGGCAACTGGCGCAAGGACGTCGCTGCCGAGGCCGGTGTGAAGGCGGCCCCCAAGACGTACGCCGAGCTGACTGCCGCCCTCGACAAGATCCAGGCGAAGAAGGGCAACAAGTTCAGCGCCTGGTACCAGCCTTCGCCGGACTGGTACGCCGCGATGTCCTTCGTCTACGACGCCGGCGGCGCCATCGCGAAGAAGGAGGGCGACCAGTGGAAGGCCGGCCTCTCCTCGCCCGAGTCCATCAAGGGCCTCAACGAGTACAAGAGCGTGCTCGACAAGTACATGAAGGCCGACAAGACCAAGGACGAGTCGGACCGTTACATCGTGTACGGCCAGGGCAACGCCGGCATGATCTTCGGCGCCGCCTGGGAAGGCGCCACCTCCGAGGCCCCGGAGAACGACAAGACCGGCAAGCTCAAGGGCAACCTCGAGAACTTCGTGATGCCCGGCCCGTCCGGCAAGAACCTCCCCGTCTTCCTCGGCGGCTCGGACCTGGCCATCCCGGTCAAGTCCAAGGCGCAGGACGTCGCCGCCGAGTGGATCAACGCCTTCACCGGCGCCCAGGGCCAGAAGGGTCTCATCGGCAAGGGCAACCTGCCGAACAACAAGACGGACCTGGCGACCCTGAAGGCCGACCCGAAGACGCTCGTCCCGGCCACCGCCGCCGAGTCCAACTGGTTCGTCCCGATGGCGCCGGGCTGGGGCCAGGTCGAGAAGGCCCAGACCCTCAAGACGATGCTGCGCGAGATCGGCACCGGCAAGAAGACGGTCGAGGAGGCAGCGAAGGCCGCGGACGCCGCGATCGACAAGGTCATCAACACCAAGTGACCTTCCGGCAGGGCCCCGTCGGGCGACGACGGGGCCCTGCTCCCGTACGAGGAGAGGGACCGCTGAGGAGCGCCGGATGAGTGCCGCTGACACAACCACTGCCAAGGTGCCGCCGAAGCGGCCGTCGACAGCCCCGGGCGCCGCAGCCGGGGCCGGGGGAGCCGGAAAGCCGGGTGAGCGGCGGCGCGCGGGCGGTGGGGCCGCGGTGCCGTGGACACTGCTCGCGCCCTGTCTGCTCGTCCTGCTGCTGGTCCTCGGCTATCCGCTGGTCCGGCTGGTCACCCTCTCCTTCCAGAAGTTCGGTCAGGCGCAGCTGTGGGGCTTCCAGGAGCCTGAATCGGTCGGCTTCGCCAACTTCACCAAGATCCTGGGAGACGGTGAGTTCTGGACCGTCGTCGTCCGTACCGTGGTCTTCGCCGGCGGCGCGGTCGTCCTGACCATGGTCCTGGGCATGCTGACGGCCCTGCTGCTCCAGCGTGTCTCAGGCTGGGTGAAGACGCTGGTCAACATCGCGCTCGTGGCGAGCTGGGGCATGCCCATCATCGTCGCCACCGCCATCTTCAAGTGGCTCTTCGACACCGACTACGGCGTCCTCAACTGGGTGCTCAGCCAGTTGCCCGGGGTCGACATGATCGGGCACAACTGGTTCGCCACCGGTCCGCAGGGCCTCGCCGTCATCATGCTGCTGGTCGTCTGGGGCGCCGTGCCCTTCGTCGTCATCACGCTGAGCGCGGGACTCACCCAGGTCCCCAAGGAGCTCGAAGAGGCGGCCCGCCTCGACGGGGCCGGCTCGTGGGGCGTCTTCCGCTATGTCACGCTGCCGGTCCTCAAGCCCATCATCGTGATGCTCACGACGCTCTCGGTCATCTGGGACATGGGTGTCTTCCCGCAGGTCTTCGTGATGCGCAACGGTCACCCCGAGGCCGAGTTCCAGCTGCTCACGACGTACTCGTACGACAAGGCCTTCGTGGTCAACGACTACAGCGGCGGCTCGGCGATCGCCCTGGTGACGGTGATCCTGCTGCTCGGCGTGGTCGCCGTCTACATGCGCCAGATGCTCAAGATCGGAGAAGTCGAGTGAGCGCATCGACCCCTGCCGCGGTCCGCCGCCCCGGAAAGAGCAAGCTCGGCTGGAACCTGCTCGGCCTGCTGGTCTTCATCACGGCCGGCTTCCCCGTCTACTGGATGCTCAACACGGCCTTCAAGCCGGCCAAGGACGCCATCGACCCGAACCCGCACTTCTTCCCCAGGGTCTTCACCCTGGAGAACTTCTCGCGGGCCTTCGACGTCGCCGACTTCTGGGGCCCGGTCGGACGCAGCCTCATCGTCTCGCTCGTCGTGGTCGCCATCGGCATCGTGGTCGGCATGCTGGCCGCGCTCGCCATCTCCCGGTTCGCCTTCCGCGGCCGGAAGATCGTGATCGTCGGGATCCTGGCGGTCCAGATGGTCCCGTTGGTCGCCATGATCATCCCGGTCTTCCTGCTGCTCAACGACCTCGGTCAGTACGACAAGCTCACCGGCCTGATCATCACGTACCTCACCTTCATCCTCCCCTTCACGGTGTGGACGCTGCGCGGATTCATCGTCAACATCCCGAAGGAGCTGGAGGAGGCGGCGATGGTCGACGGCTGCACCCGCACCGGTGCCTTCATGCGCGTGGTCTTCCCGCTGCTCGCCCCGGGCATGGTGGCCACGTCCGTGTACGGCTTCATCCAGGCGTGGAACGAGTACCTGTACGCGCTGATGCTGATGAGCCAGCAGAACCAGACGGCCACCGTCTGGCTCGGCAACTTCACCACCAAGCACGGCACGGAATACGCGCCGATGATGGCCGGCGCCACGATGATGGCCGTTCCCATCGTGGTCCTCTTCCTCCTCGTCCAGCGCAAGATGGCCGCGGGTCTGACGGCCGGCGCAGTGAAGGGATGACGCGGTCGACATGACGACTCTCGTACGCGGCTCCGACACGCTCACGCGTGACGCTCTCGCCGTCCTCCAGCCCGGTTTCCTCGGCACCACCGCCCCCGACTGGCTGCTGCGCCGGATCGGTGAAGGGCTCTCCTCCGTCGGCCTGTTCGGCCGCAACATCGCCTCGCCCGGCCAACTGGCCGCGCTCACCTCGCAGCTGCGGGCCGAGCGTGACGACGTCCTCGTCGCGATCGACGAGGAGGGCGGGGACGTCACCCGTCTGGAGGTCCGTACCGGCTCCTCCTTCCCCGGCAACTACGCCCTCGGGTCCGTGGACGACATCGGGCTGACCCGGGCGGTGGCCCATGAGCTCGGCCGCCGGCTCGCGGAGTGCGGGGTCGACCTCAACTGGGCCCCGTCCGCCGACGTCAACTCAAACCCAGACAATCCCGTCATCGGGGTGCGTTCCTTCGGGGCCGATCCGCAACTGGTCGCCCGGCACACCGCCGCCTACGTCGAAGGACTCCAGTCCGCCGGGGTCGCTGCGTGCACCAAGCACTTCCCCGGACACGGCGACACAGCCGTCGATTCACACCATGCGATGCCCCGCATCGATGTGGAGTTGGCCACGTTGCACGCCCGTGAGCTGGTGCCTTTCCACGCGGCCATCACAGCGGGTTCCAAGTCGGTCATGAGCGCGCATATCCTGCTACCCGCGCTCGACCCGGACCGCCCGGCGACCCTGAGCCCGCAGATCCTCACCGGTCTGCTGCGCCAGGAGCTGGGCTACGACGGCCTGATCGTCACCGACGGCATGGAGATGCAGGCCATCGCCGGAACGTACGGAATCGAGCGCGGCAGTGTCCTCGCGATCGCCGCCGGTGCCGACGCGATCTGTGTCGGCGGCGGCCTGGCCGACGAGGGCACCGTGCTGCGGCTGCGCGATGCGCTGGTCACCGCGGTACGCCAGGGCGAGCTGCCCGAGGAACGACTGGCCGACGCGGCCGCGCGCGTGCGCGCGCTCGCGGACTGGACCAGGGGGGCCAGGGGGGCGGCATCGGAGCCGGGCGCGGCTTCACAGGAGGGGACCGCGCCCGGCACCGACATCGGCCTGACCGCGGCCCGGCGGGCGGTACGCGTCACGGCGGGGGAGCGGCCCCACGAACCCCTGACCTCGCCGCCGTACGTCGCCGCGTTCACGCCCGTGGCCAACATCGCGGTCGGCGACGAGACTCCGTGGGGCGTCGCGGCGGAACTGGCCCGGCTGCTTCCGGGCACGGAGACGGGCACGTACGCGGACTCCGCGGTCGATGACGTCCTCCTGGCCGCGGGCGACCGCCGGATCGTCGCGGTCGTCCGCGACGCGCACCGCCACGCGTGGATGCTCCGGTCCCTGGACGCGCTCCTCGCGGCCCGCCCGGAGACGATCGTGGTCGAAATGGGCCTCAACCAGGCCGAGCCGCGCGGCGCCCTCCACGTGGCGACCTTCGGTGCGGCGAGGGTCTGCGGCCGTGCGGCGGCGGAGGCGATCACGGGCGCGTAGCGCATCCGGCGCGCCCTCGAAGACCGAGGCCCGGCCGCCCCAAGCGGGGGGCGGCCGGGCCTCACCGTACAGGCCCTAGGGGCCTACAGCCCCTGCCAGGCCGGCTTGTTCGCGTACGTGTGCCGGAAGTAGTCCGCGAGCTTCAGCCTGGACGCGGCCGCCTCGTCCACGACCACGGTCGCGTGTGGGTGCAACTGGAGCGCCGAGGCCGGTACGACCGCGGCAACCGGCCCCTCGACGGTCTGAGCGACCGCCTCCGCCTTCCCCTCGCCCGTCGCGAGCAGCACCAGATGCCGCGCCTCCAGAATCGTCCCGATCCCCTGCGTGATCACGTGGTGCGGCACCTGCTCGATGTCCCCGTCGAAGAACCGCGCGTTGTCCACCCGCGTCTGCTCGGTCAGCGTCTTGATCCGCGTGCGCGACGTGAGCGACGAGCAGGGCTCGTTGAACCCGATGTGCCCGTCCGTGCCGATCCCGAGCAACTGGAGGTCGACACCCCCCGCCTCCGCCAGCGCCGCGTCGTACGCCTCGCAGGCGGCCTGGACGTCCTGCGCCGACCCGTCCGGGCCGATGAAGGCGTCCGCGCTCAGTCCGAGCGGCTCGACGACCTCACGCAGAACGACGGAGCGGTACGACTCGGGGTGCCCGGCCGGCAGGCCCACGTACTCGTCCAGCTGGGCTATCCGCGCCCGCGACGCGTCCACATCCCCGGCCCGTACCTTCGCCGCCAGCGCCTCGTAGACGGGCAGCGGCGTCGATCCGGTGGCCACCCCGAGCAGCGCGTCGGGCTTGCGGCGGAGCAGGTCCGCGATGCCCTGGGCGATGAGCTCTCCGCCTGCCTTGGCGTCCTGGACGATGACAACTTCCACGCTGGGCCTGCCGATCGGTTGAAAGGTCACTGTGGTATAGACCAATCTAGCAGAATGGGGTGACGCCCCGGTGAATGCCGGCTGGCGGGGGCGCGGGCCCCCGTGGTCGACTGAGCCGGACGGCGTCCGGACCGTACGCAGGCACCTTTGGAGGCCCAGCATGTCCGCCACGACGTCAGCCGAGCACCGCGAGCAGCCGGGCACGATCATGTCCGGCGAGATGGCCGAGCAGCCCGCCGTGCTGCGCCGGATCCTCGACCGGGGAGCGCCGAGGATCCGTGAAGTCGCCGCGGAGATCGCCGCGCGGAAGCCGCGCTTCGTCCTGCTGACCGCACGCGGCACGTCCGACAACGCGGCGCTCTACGCGAAGTACCTGCTGGAGATCCGCCTCGGGCTGCCGTGCGGGCTGACCTCGATGTCCACGACGACGGCGTACGGGGCGAAGCCCGATCTCACCGACGTCCTGGTGATCACGGTGAGTCAGTCGGGGGGCTCCCCGGACCTGGTGGCGTCCACCAGGGCCGCACGGGAGGCGGGTGCGGTCACCCTCGCCGTGACGAACAACCCGGACTCGCCGCTGGCCGCGGTCTCGGAGTTCCACATCGACATCCTGGCCGGCCCGGAGAAGGCACTCCCGGCGACCAAGACCTACACGGCGTCACTGCTGTCTCTTTATCTCTTCGCCGAGGGGCTGCGCGGCGGCGACGGCTCCGCGGCGCACGTCCTCCCCGGCCTCGCGGAGGAGATCCTGGCCCGCCGGGCCGAGGTGAAGGCCCTGGCCTCGCGCTACCGCTTCGCCGAGCGCATGGTCATCACGTCCAGGGGCTACGGCTATCCGACGGCCAAGGAGGCGGCCCTCAAGCTGATGGAGACGAGCTACATCCCGGCACTCTCGTACTCCGGCGCCGACCTGCTGCACGGGCCGCTGGCCATGGTCGACAACATCTCCCCGGTGATCGCGGTGGTGACGGACGGCCGCGGCGGCGAGGCCCTCCAGCCCGTCCTCGACCGCCTCCGCGGCCGCGGCGCGGACCTGGTCGTCGTCGGCCCGAAGCCTCAGGTCGAGGCGGCCTCCGCGGGGTTCGTCCTGCCCACGGAGGGAGTGGCGGAGGAGGTCCAGCCCATCCTGGAGATCCTTCCGCTCCAGCTTCTGGCGTACGAGGTGACCATCGCCCGCGGCCAGGACCCGGACGCGCCGCGGGCTCTCGCGAAGGTCACCGAAACGCGGTGACGGTGTGGGGGAAACGCGTTCCCCCACACCCGCCGTCACGCCAGCGAGCCGCCCGAGGTGTCGAGCCACTCGCCGGTGATCCAGCGGCCCGCGTCGGAGGCGAGGAAGGCCACCACATCGGCGACGTCGGACGGGGCGCCCACGCGCCCCAGCGCCGACATCGCTGCCGCGCCCGCCTGCGCCTCGTCGCTCGTGCGCAGCCAGTCCGCGTTGATGTCCGTGTCGATGATGCCGGGGGCGACCGCGTTCACCGTGATGCCACGGGGTCCGAGGATCTTGGAGAGATTCCGGGTGAACATGTCCAGTGCGGCCTTGCTCATCGAGTACGCGATCAGGTCCGGCATCACCGCGGCCCGGGACAGCCCGGAGGAGATGTTGATGACCCGGCCGCCGTCCCGCAGCCGCTCCGCGCCCAGCTGGGTCACGAAGAACGGCGCCTTGGTGTTCACCGCGAAGGTCCGCTCGAAGTCCTCCTCGCGGATGTCCGCGAACCCGCGTCCACCCGCGATGCCGGCGTTGTTGACCAGGATGTCCAGCCCGCCGCCTCCGGAGGCCCGGTCGAACTGCTCCCACAGTCCCGCCGCGTCCCCCGGCACGCCCAGCTCCTGCCCGATAGCGAACGCCTCGCCGCCCGCATCCTCGATCGCCGCGACCGTCTCCTTCGCCGCGGCCTCGTTGCTGCCGTAGTGCACGGCCACCCGCGCGCCGTCCCGACCGAGCCGTTCCGCGATGGCCCGTCCGATGCCCCTGCTGCCGCCGGTGACCAGTGCCGTCCTGCCTGTGAGCGCGCTCATGGCAATCTCTCCCAATTTCCCTAGTGATCGCTACAGAAAACGACCGTAACAGATTCTCGAACGATCGCTATAGAATTTTCGGCATGGCGACGAAACAGCGCGGCAGGCCCCGCTCCTTCGACCGGGAGACGGCCCTGCGGCAGGCCACGATGATCTTCTGGGAGCGCGGCTACGAGGCGACCTCGGTCGCGGACCTCACGCGCGTCATGGGCATCGGCGCGCCGAGCCTGTACGCCGCCTTCGGCGACAAGAAGGCCCTCTTCGAGGAGGTCGTGAGCGCTTACGGGGACACGTACGGCGCCTTCCTCGGCCGTGCCCTGGCCGAGGAGCCCACCGCCCGGGCCGCCGTCGAGCGGATGGTGCGCGAGGGCGCGGCGGAGTACTCCGACCCGGCACACCCGTGGGGCTGCCTGGTGATCGGTGGGGCGGTCAACTGCGCGACGCCGGAGGTCGCGGCCGGCCTGCGGGACCGGCGCGACATCGCCCGCGCCGCCATCGAGACCCGTATCCGCGCGGATGTCGCCTCGGGTGCCCTTCCTCCCGGCACCGACCCGGCCGCCCTCGCCTGCTTCAGTGCGGCTGTACTCCAGGGTCTGTCGCTCCAGGCCCGCGACGGTGCGACGAAAGAGGCCCTGCAGGCCGCGGGGGAGGTGGCGATGCGGGCGTGGCCGGGGGCGGGATCGGAGTCGGACCCGCGGTGAAGACCCCGGAAACACCCGCGGGCCGCGGCGCCAGGACGGGACCCTCAACCCGTCCGGCACCGCAGCCCGGAGTTGCTCGGCCGGCGGGGTGTGCGGTCCCACGCGGCCGTGGGAGGTCTCGGCGCAGTCAGGGCAGAGAGCGCCGGGTACCTCGGTCCACCCTCCTGTGCGGGGAGGGCGGAGGTATTTCGGGACCCGGGTGAACCCGGGGGTGGTGCGATCCGTACCATTGTGGACTAGACCATTCTGGTCTGTCCATCCATACGCACGGACTGATTCCGGGCCCATCCTCCACCACGGAGCCCGATCCCGTCAGGTTCATACCGAAGGTACGCTCACAGCGTGCCCTCCATGAACGATCTCGTACGCCAGCACACCGCTCTGAGTGAGTCCGACCTCGAGTGGCTCCACCTGCTGGTCTCGGAGTGGCAACTGCTCTCCGACCTCTCTTTTGCCGACCTCGTGCTCTGGGTGCCCACTCTCGACGGTACCCGCTATGTCTCCGTCGCCCAGATGCGGCCCAACACCGGCCCCACCTCCTACCAGGACGACATGGTCGGGCACCTGGTTCCACGAGGCCGCCGTCCTCTTCTCGACGCGGCACTCGACGAGGGCCGGATCGTGCGCGAGGGCGACCCGGAGTGGCGCGAGGAGGTGCCGGTACGGGTCGAGTCCATCCCCGTGCGCCGTGACGGCCGCGTACTCGGAGTGATCGCCCGCAACACCAATCTGCTGACCGTCCGCACCCCGAGCCGGCTGGAGCTCACCTACCTCCAGTCCGCCTCGGACCTTGCCCAGATGATCGCCGCGGGCGCCTTCCCCTTCCCCGGGCAACAGGTCGAGATGGACGCCTCCCCGCGCGCCGGCGACGGACTGATCCGCCTCGACGCCGACGGTGTCGTCCAGTACGCGTCCCCGAACGCCCTCTCCGCGTATCACCGCCTCGGCCTCGCCGCTGATCTCGTCGGCCAGCACCTCGGCCAGATCACCGCCGAACTCGCCCCGTCCCGCGGCCCGGTCGACGAAGCCCTGGTCAAACTCGCCAGCGGATACGCGCCCCGCGAGGCCGAGGTCGAGAGCAGCGGCGGCGTCATTCAGCTGCGCGCCATCCCGCTCAAGCCCAAGGGCCCCCGCATCGGCTCCCTCGTACTGCTCCGCGACGTCACCGAACTGCGCCGCCGCGAACGGGAGTTGATCACCAAGGACGCCACCATCCGGGAGATCCACCACCGGGTGAAGAACAACCTCCAGACGGTCGCCGCGCTACTGCGGCTGCAGGCCCGCCGGATGGACTCCGTCCGCGGCAGGGAGGCGCTCAACGAGGCGGTCCGCCGTGTCGGCTCGATCGCGATCGTCCACGAGACGCTGTCTCATAATCTGGACGAGCGGGTCGAGTTCGACGAGATCGCCGACCGGGTGCTCGCGATGGTCGCCGAGATCTCCCCGGGCAAGGTCGAATGCCGCCGCACCGGCCGCTGCGGAATCCTCGACGCCGAGGTCGCGACTCCGCTCTCCATGGTCCTCACCGAAGTCCTGCAGAACGCCCTGGAGCACGCCTTCGCCCCGGGAGAGCACGGCACGGTCGAGGTCTCGGCGGTACGCGGAGGCCCGCGCTCCGACGAGCGGCTGCTGATCACCGTCCAGGACGACGGCCGCGGACTGCCCGAAGGCTTTGATCCGCAGCGGGCCGGCAATCTCGGCCTGCAGATCGTCAGGACTCTGGTCGAGGGGGAGTTGGGCGGCAGCTTCGACATGCAGCCCGCCCTCGGCCGTGGCACGCGCGTCGTGCTCGACATCCCGGTGCGAAGCCAGAAGTAGCCCTGGCCGCGGCGGGGGCGGCGCCAGAAGGGCCCGGACCGCCGGTGCGGAGCCAGGAAGTGCTGCCCGGTCACCCTGGCCGATCGGTGCAGAGCCAGGAAGCTCCCGGGCCGATTCCGCCGGGAACAGCAGCGAGCCCCGGACCGTATGGACACGGTCCGGGGCTCGAACGCTTGTGAGTTACTGCTGCGCGCTGCGGCTCGGGGGCGGTGAGTGCGTACTCGCCGTACGCGCCGCCGGGCTCAGGCTCGTAGCGGTGGCAATCAGGCGCTGGCGTTGCGCGCCCGGTTGCGAGCGGCGCGGCGCTTCATAGCGCGGCGCTCGTCCTCGCTGAGGCCACCCCAGACGCCGGAGTCCTGGCCGGACTCGAGCGCCCACTGCAGACACTGCTCCATGACGGGGCAGCGGCGGCAGACGGCCTTGGCTTCCTCGATCTGCAGCAGCGCAGGACCGGTGTTGCCGATGGGGAAGAACAGCTCGGGGTCTTCCTCGCGGCAAACGGCGTTGTGACGCCAGTCCATGGCTGCTACCTCTCTTGGTATTACGTGCAGGTTGCTTGTGAATGTGAACGCTTTCACGAATCCCCCCGCAGCGGAAGGGCCGACGCCCAGATGAAACTGGTTGTGGTCCTTGGAATGAGGAGGGATTCTGGCTCTGAGAGGCCGGTTCTGCGGGCCGTCCCGATCGCCATGTAGAGATTCGCAAACCTCGGCGGCGGATACAACCCCTTCCGGAAAGTTTTTTTTGATTCCTCGGTGTCGACTAGGTCACAGCCGTACTTCCATGGGGTGGACCCCAGCCCATACGTTCGAGATAAAGGGCTTAGGGCTCTTCCACTCACACAATCACACGCAGTGCACGGCGTACGCCTGTGAACGTCACGCTAGTTCGCAGGCCGAGATGGTCACCGTCCATCTGGAAGGGCAGCGGAGCCTTCGAATGCAAGGTGAAGTCCGTCTGGTCGTGCAGGGAGAAGGCGTGCTTGCCGCGCGGGCCGCGGTCGGGGGTCGAGGTGAGGAGCTGGGTCGCATATCTGGCCACGGCGAGCGTGGAGAGCCGGTTCAGTCCGAGCACGTCGAGGGCCGTGTCGAAGGAAGCCCTCGGAGACGCGTACACCGGACGATTGCCCAGGTAGGTCCAGGGGGAGGTGTTGCAGACTATGGACAGCGCGAGGTCCGTCACCGGGTCCGCGCCGGGGCGCTCCAGCGTGATCGCGCCACGCCGGCGATGCGGTTCCTCGAGGAACTGGCGCACCGCCTGGCGCACATACAGGGCGTGCGTCGATGTCTTGCCGCGCTCTCGCTGCTGTTCGACCCGGCCGATCACACCGGCGTCGAAGCCGAAGCCCGCGCAGAAGGTGAACCAGCGGGGCGGGATCGCCTCGTCCTCCGTGCCCGGCGTACCCGACGCGAGACCGAGCCCGACCGTCCGCTCGCTCTGGAGGCTGAGCGCGTCCAGGATCGCGCCGGTCGCCTCCACGGCGTCGTTCGGCAGGCCCAGCGCGCGGGCGAAGACATTGGTGGAGCCACCGGGCACGACCGCGAGGCGGGGGAGGGTGTCCGGTTCCGGGCCGGAATGCAGCAGACCGTTCACGACCTCGTTCACGGTGCCGTCGCCGCCGAGCGCGACGACCAGGTCGGTCTCCCCGGACTCGGCAGCCCGCCGGGCGAGGTCCCGGGCATGGCCGCGGTACTCCGTCGTGACGGCCTCCAGCTTCATCTCGCTGGCGAGGGCGTGGATGAGAACGTCACGGGTGCGGGCACTGGTGGTGGTTGCTGCCGGGTTGACCACGAGAAGTGCGCGCATGGGCGCCAGGGTACCTACCGGGCGGTACCCGGCCCAGCCCGGGTCGGCGGGGACGTACAGGGGTGCACGGCTACCCTGCAAGGGTGAGCAGTGCTGAGCAGACCCCCGAGTCGCGTCCCACCCGCCTTACCGCCGCCGCGGCCTTCTGCGGACTGGAGGCCCTCGCCCTGGTGGCCGGGGGCGTCTACATGCTGGTGTCGGGCTTCACCAGCCACCCCGACAGCACGACGCAGGCCGCCACGGGCGGAGCGACGCTGATCGCCCTCGGCCTGATTCCGCTGCTGGCCGCGCGAGGGCTGCTGCTGCGCCGCAGCTGGAGCCGCGGCCCCGCGATCATCACCCAGATCCTGTCCCTGCCGGTCGCCTGGACCCTGCTGAGCACCACGGGCCCCCTGATCCCGGCGGGCATCGTCCTCGCGGTGGTCGCCGTCACCTCGCTGGTCCTGCTGATCAACCCGACGACCACGGAGGCGCTGGGGATCAGAGGACGCGCGGACGCCTAGGCCGTGTCCGACAGATCCCGCCTGGCGCGCGGCGTCCGGCACGCCCTCCCCCGTAGCCCTTCGGGCACGGGAGGTGCCCCCACGCTGCGTTGTCGGAGTCATCCACGTACGTCCAGTACGAGGATGATCTCCCCCAGAGCTGCGTCTGGGAGGTGCCCCCACCGCCTTGCGATTGCACGCACCGGACGCCGCGGGCCCCGCCCTGCGGGCGGACGGCGCTATGTGTCAGACACGACCTAGGCCCTGACCGGTGGATCTTGCTGGGTTCGCGTGCCCTGGCACGCACGCTCACTGATCCGGCCTGATCCAGAAGACAGACGCCGGCCCCTCCGGGGTCCGGTCGCCGGGTGCGGCTTCGCAGGGCCGGCGTCAGGGACCCCCGGAAGGGCTCGGGGCGCGCAGCCCCTACTCCTCCACCAGCAGCTTCTCGCGGAGCTGTGCGAGTGTGCGGGCCAGCAGGCGGGAGACGTGCATCTGGGAGATGCCCACCTCCTGGGCGATCTGCGACTGCGTCATGTTGCCGAAGAAGCGAAGCAGCAGAATCCGCTTCTCCCGCGGCGGCAGGTCCTCCAGCAGCGGCTTCAGCGACTCGCGGTACTCGACGCCCTCCAGCGCCTCGTCCTCCGCGCCCAGCGTGTCCGCGACCGCCGGGGACTCGTCGTCGGTGTCGGGCACGTCCAGCGACAGCGTCGAGTACGCGTTCGCCGACTCCAGGCCCTCCAGGACCTCCTCCTCGGAGATCCCGAGACGCTCGGCCAGCTCATGGACCGTCGGCGAGCGGCCGTGCTGCTGGGAGAGCTCCGCGGTCGCCGTCGTCAGCGCGAGCCGCAGCTCCTGGAGACGGCGCGGCACCCGGACCGCCCAGCCCTTGTCGCGGAAGTGGCGCTTGATCTCGCCGACGACCGTGGGCGTCGCGTACGTCGAGAACTCGACGCCCCGCTCCGGATCGAACCGGTCCACCGACTTGATCAGGCCGATCGTGGCGACCTGGGTCAGATCGTCGAGCGGCTCGCCGCGGTTGCGGAAGCGGCGGGCCAGGTGCTCGACCAGGGGCAGGTGCATCCGCACCAGCTGATTCCGGAGCTCGGCACGCTCGGGGGAGCCTTCAGGAAGTTTGCGCAACGCGATGAACATCGACCGCGCCTCGCTCCGGTCGTTCGGATCGTGGTGCTCGTGTTCCTTGGAGTCGTGCTCGTGCTCGCTCATATGGGCCGCCCGCTCTGCCTGCGCCTGCTCCACCGTGGCCGAAAGGCCGTCGCGCTCGTCCACCGGGTGCGGCCTGGCCTGCTGCTCCGGGATGCCCACCGGCACACGCGCCGGCTCCGCCGGAGCCGCACGCCCGCCGTTCGGCACTCCGGGAATGCGCTCCTCGTCCCGCACCGGACCGTCCCCGTCCCTCACGCCGGCCCGGGTCCCGCGCCGCGCTGTTTGTACAGGCTGATGGAGACCGTACGGTCGTCCGCCACGGAGGAGTCGACCTTGCCGGCCAGTGCCGAGAGCACCGTCCAGGCGAAGGTGTCGCGCTCCGGGGCGCGGCCGTCGGTCGTCGGAGCCGAGACCGTGACCTCCAGGGAATCGTCGACGAGCCGGAAGACGCAGCTGAGGACGGATCCGGGGACGGCCTGCTGCAGCAGGATCGCGCAGGCCTCGTCGACAGCGATGCGCAGGTCCTCGATCTCGTCGAGGGTGAAGTCCAAGCGCGCCGCGAGGCCGGCCGTGGCCGTACGCAGCACGGACAGGTAGGCACCCGCAGCGGGCAGCCGGACTTCCACGAAGTCCTGAGTCCCGGGCTCGCCTGCGATCTGGGACACCCTCACCTCCAAGGTGGCACAAGGTCGATCGAGGCTCCGGGAGGACGCTCCCGGAGCCGAGGGCCGCGCGTCGGTGCGCAGCCAAGTACCTGGACTGGCGACGCTACCGTGATCCATGGTGCCGTGTCGCCGGGACCCCTACCCGACTCTGTCACTCATGGTAAGCCTATGAGTACGGACAGTGGCTAGAGGTCTGCGGGTCTCAATTGCGATGAGCCGGCGGAGGGTTGACGTACCCACACGTCAGACGATCGAACCGTCCACGAAGCACCAGCGCCAGCTCTCTCCGGGCTCCAGGGTACGCATGACAGGATGTTCCTCCCCCTCGGAGTGCCGGAACGCGTGCCGGCTCACCGACGAGTCGCAGCACCCCACATGTCCGCAGGTCAGGCAGAGGCGCAGTTGAACCGGATGCGTCCCGTCCGCCACGCACTCGAGACATGTGTCGCTCAGCTGTGCGGGCTCGGGGCGCGGCAGGTCGAGAACATGTGGGCACTCGCTCATGATTGCCAGATTACGACGCGGGCGACGGACGTGAGGTCGGGGAAATGGACGCATTGCCACTGGTGGCGCTGATCGCGGCGAGCGCCGTGATCGCAGCGGCGGCCCGCAGGACGCCGGTGCCGGCCCCGCTGTTGCTCGTCGCGATGGGGCTGATCGCCTCGTACGTGCCCGGGGTCCCGGACTACACCCTCGACCCGCACATCGTGCTGCCGCTGATCCTCCCCCCGCTGCTGCACTCGGCCGCCGTGGAGAGCTCGTATCTCGATCTGAGGGCCAACATCAGGCCGATCGCCCTCCTCTCCGTCGGCTATGTGCTCTTCGCGACGGTCGCCGTCGGCTGGCTCGCCTATCTGCTGGTGCCCGGCCTTCCGCTGACTGCGGCACTCGTCCTCGGGGCGGTCGTGGCCCCGCCCGATGCCGTGGCCGCCACCGCGATCGCCCGCCGCCTCGGTCTGCCGAACCGCATCACCACGATCCTCCAGGGCGAGTCCCTGGTGAACGACGCCACGGCCATCACCGCGTACAGGGTGGCCGTGGCTGCGGCGCTCGGCGAGGGCCTGAGCTGGGCCGGAGGCATCCGTGAGTTCCTGCTCGCGGCGGTCGGCGGCATCGGCGTCGGGCTGGTCCTGATGGTGCCGATCCACTGGCTGCGCACGCACCTGAAGGAAGCCCTGCTCCAGAACACCCTCTCCCTGCTCATCCCCTTCATCGCCTACGCCGCCGCCGAGCAGGTCGGGGCATCCGGCGTGCTGGCCGTCGTGGTCGTCGCCCTCTTCCTCGGGCACCGCGCCTGGCAGGTCGACTTCGCCACCCGGCTTCAGGAGGCGGCCGTCTGGAAGATGGTCGCCTTCCTCCTGGAGTCGTCGGTCTTCGCGCTGATCGGGCTGCAGCTCCCGTTCGTCGTCCAAGGGCTCGGCGCGTACGGGGTCTGGGAGGCCGCCGGGTACGCCGTCGGCGTCTTCGTCGCCGTCGTCGTGGTGCGGTACATCTGGGTCTTCCCCGCCACCTTCCTGCCGCGGGCGCTGTCGAGCCGGATCAGGGAACGGGAGCCGGGCGTGACCTGGAAGGCACCCATGATCGTCGGCTGGGCCGGAATGCGCGGAGTGGTCTCCCTGGCGATCGCCTTCTCCATTCCCCTCACCGTGCCCGGCGGGGAGCCCTTCCCCGACCGTAACCTGGTGCTCTTCCTCACCTTCACCACCGTGATCGGGACACTGGTGGTGCAGGGGCTGACCCTGCCGCTGCTGATCCGCGTCCTGAAGCTGCCGCAGCGCGATCCCCAGGCCCTCACTCTGGAGGAGGCACAGGCTCAGAGCGAGGCGTCCCGGGCGGCCGAGGAGCGCCTGGAGGAGCTGCTCGCCGACGAGCGCAACGCCCTGCCGGGACCGCTCGCCGACCGGCTGCGCACGGTCCTCGAACGCCGAAGGAACTCACCCTGGGAGCGGCTGGGGGCGGGAAACCCCATCACCGGAGAGTCCGTGGACCACACCTACCGGCGGCTCGCCCGCGAAGTGATCCAGTCGGAGCGGGAGGTCTTCGTGCGGCTGCGCGACGAGCGGCGCATCGACGACGAGATGATGCGGACGCTGCTGCGCGGGCTCGACCTGGAGGAGGCGGCGGCCTATCGGGAGGGCTCGGACTGAGGGCGTGCCGGGCTGCCCGGGCCGGCGGGACTTTCCGGGCTACCCAAGTTTCCGGGGGTTGCGGGGCTTCCCGTGATCACGGCCGCGACGACCGTTCCGGGTGTGAAGGCGCCCTCCTCGGTGAGGGTGACAAGTCCGTACAGCATCTTGGCGACATAGAGACGTTCGACGGGCAGCCCGTGCCGCGCCTCGAAATCGTCGGCGAAGGCGTCGAGCCCGTGGCCGGTACGGGCGTAGCCGCCGAAGTGGAAACGCTCGTCGAGCCACCAGTCGCCCGCCGGTCCGCCGAAGGCGTCCTGCTGAAGGGCGCGTATCTCCTCGCCCAGGAAGCCGCCCCTCAGCACGGGCATGCCCAGCGCCCTCTGGCCCGGTGCGAGCCCGGCTGCGAGCCCGGCGAGCGTCCCGCCGGTCCCGCACGCCACAGCCACCACATCGGCCACGCCGCGCAGCTCGCGTCCGAGCTCCGTACAACCGCGGGCGGCAAGCGCGTTGCTGCCGCCCTCCGGGACGACGTAACACTCCTCGTGCTCCGCGAAGCGGTCGAGCAGGCCCGCCAGTACCTCCGGGTCGGCCTTGCGGCGGTACGTCCCGCGGTCCACGAAGTGCAGCCGCATCCCGTCGGCGGCGCATGCGGCGAGTGACGGGTTGAGGGGCCGGCCGGCGAGTTCGTCACCCCGTACGACACCGATGGTGCGGAAGCCCAGCAGCCGGCCGGCGGCGGCGGTGGCGCGCAGATGGTTGGAGTAGGCCCCGCCGAAGGTCAGGACCGTACGCCCGGCGGCGGCGAGCAGATTCGGCGCCAGCTTGCGCCATTTGTTGCCCGGCAGATCCGGGTGGATCAGATCGTCCCGCTTGAGCAGCAGCCGGACGCCGTGCCGTGCGAAGCGCTCGTCCTCGACCGCCTCCAAGGGGGAGGGGAGCCGGGGCCGCAGGGTGGCGAGGTCGAACGCGTTCATCCCACCATCTTCGCCGCCACTCGCCGCATCTTGCCGCCTCTCGCCGCCCCGCGGCCGCGGGGCGGCGGCACTACGCTGCGGGCTGATGACTGCCACCGGAAAGATCGTGCTGCTCGGCGGCGGGTTCTCCGAGGACCCCGACATGCTGCTCGACGACTTCGTCCTCGCCCACGCTCGGCGCGCCCGGCCGAAAGTCTGCTTCCTGCCCACCGCGAGCGGAGATGCGGAAGGCTACATTCAGGGCTTCAGCGCCGCCTTCGAGCGGCAGGACTGCGAGCCCACCCATCTTCCGCTGTTCCGGCGCGACCGCGAGGATCTGCGGACCTTCCTCCTCGGCCAGGACGTCGTGTACACCGGCGGCGGGAACACCGCCAACATGCTGGCCGTGTGGCGGCTGCACGGTGTGGACGACATCCTGCGCGAGGCATACCGCCGAGGTGTTCTGCTCTGCGGGATCAGCGCAGGCGCCGCCTGTTGGTTCGACGCCTGCCTGACCGACTCCTTCGGGGCCGTCCGGCCGCTGCACGACGGGCTCGGGCTGCTGCCCGGCAGCATGTGCCCGCACTATGACAGCGAGGCCGAGCGCAGGCCTGAGTACCTCTCGGCCGTCGCCGGCGGCGTGCTGCCGGACGGCTGGGCGCTCGACGACGGCGCGGCCGCGCTCTTCGTGGACGGACGCCTCGACGACGTCGTCACGAGGACGCCGGGCGCCGCCCTGCACCGGGTCGTCCGGTGCGGGGAGGACGCGGTCCGCGAAGAGTCCGGCCTCCCCGCCCGCCTGCTCACACTCACTTGAGCCGTTCCGCGATGCGGGTCCGCATCGCGTTCATGGTGAAGCCCCTCGGATCGACCTTGCCCGGCTGCCACTCCAGATGGCCGATGACCGACCGTGCCGTCCAGCCGTGGCGGCGGCAGACGGCCGCCGCGGCCTTCTCGATGGCCTCCAGCTGGGCGGCGGGCCACGGGTCCTTGCCGTCACCGAGGTTCTCGCACTCGAAACCGTAGAAGTGCCGGTTCCCGTCGGTGTTCGCCTCGTCGTCCGGCGGCAGCAGCTTCTCCGCGATCACGGCGCGCAGTACGTCGTCGTCGCCGAGCCCTGCGTGGTTGGCTCTGCCGTAGCCGACCAGATGGACCTTGCCGTCCTTGGCGATGACTCCGTGACAGAGCGGGCCGGGCAGGGTCGGGTAGCCGTCGCGGCAGATGCGGACGGTGTCGGCAGTGCCCTCGGTGACGGTGTGGTGGATCATCACGCCGTGCACCGGTCCCCAAGGGCCCTTGTGATTGCGGTTGTGGGTGCGCCAGTCGCCGACCTGGACGACCGTGAGCCCCTCGTCGCGCAGGGCGTCGAGGAAACTGCTCGCGGACATGGGTGGGGACATGAACGACTCCTTCGTGGGGTGTGGTGGTGCTTGGACCGTGGCCGAGCGGAATGGCTCGTACCGACCTTGTACCCAACACCGTTGCCCGGCCGATCCGTTCGTACGGTGTGCGAGCCGATCCGGACAGCGGTCCCGGTGGTCGATGCCGTGGTGCTCAGGGTGGTGGGCCGGCCGGGTGGAAAGCGCGTGTCATGCCCCGCACGTTCGCGACTAGTCCCACTCATTTGTGTAATGGCGTGGCGACTCTCCGTGCTGGAAGGCTTTTCCTCGCAGGTCAACCCATGATTGCGAGGGATCCCATGTCGGTTGGTTCGGTTGATGGCGAGGTACGCGAGGAGCAGGCGCCGCCGCAGCAGAGTCTCGGCACGGCAGCCGCGCGGAACCTGGCGACCACCACCAAGTCGGCGCCCCAGATGCAGGAGATCACCTCCAGGTGGCTGCTGCGGATGCTGCCCTGGACCCAGGTGCAGGGTGGTACGTACCGGGTGAACCGTCGGCTCAGCTATTCCGTGGGCGACGGGCGTGTCACCTTCATCCAGACCGGGAGCCGGGTCGAGGTCATTCCGGCCGAACTCGGCGAGCTGCCACCGCTGCGGGGGTTCGACGACGAGGCCGTGCTCGGCGAACTGGCCCAACGATGCCGGCAGGTGAGGTTCGCGCCCGGCGACGTGCTGGCCACGAAGGGCGAGACGGCGGACCGGGTGTTCCTTCTGGCGCACGGCCGGGTGGAGCAGATCGGCACCGGCCCGTACGGCGACGAGGCGGTGCTCGGGGTCCTCGCCGACGGGTCCTACTTCGGCGACCGCTCCCTGGCCGACGGGGACGCCGTATGGGAGTTCACGGCCCGGGCCGCCACCGCATGCATCGCGCTGGAGCTCTCCCGGCAGGACGTGCTCACGCTCGCGGACCGCGCGGAGTCCCTCGGAGCCCATCTCCGCTCCGCGCTGTCGATCCCCCAGCAGCGGACCAACCAATACGGCGAGGCCGCCATCGACCTCTCCGCGGGCCATGTCGGCGAAGCCGTCGTGCCGCACACGTACGTGGACTACGAAGCAGCCCCGCGCGAGTACGAACTGAGCGTCGCCCAGACCGTGCTGAAGGTCCACAGCCGCGTCGCGGACCTCTACAACCAGCCGATGAACCAGACCGAGCAGCAGTTGCGGCTGACGGTCGAGGCGCTGCGCGAGCGCCAGGAGGACGAGCTCGTCAACAACCGGGAGTTCGGGCTCCTGGCCAACTGCGACTACGGGCAGCGGCTGCAGCCCCATGACGGCGTGCCCAGCCCCGACGACATGGACGAGCTGCTGTCCCGGCGGCGCGGCTCCAAGCTCTTCCTCGCCCACCCGCGCGCCATCGCCGCGTTCGGCCGCGAGTGCAACAAGCGCGGCCTCGTCCCGGAGAGCGTGGACATCGGCGGGAACAAGATCCCGGCCTGGCGCGGAGTTCCGATCTTCCCCTGCAACAAGATCCCGGTCTCGGACGCCAGGACCACCTCGATCCTGTGCATGCGTACGGGCGAGGACGAACAGGGCGTCATCGGCCTGCAGCAGACAGGGATCCCCGATGAGATCGAGCCGAGCCTGTCGGTCCGCTTCATGGGCATCGACGAGCAGGCGATCATCTCCTACCTGGTCACGGCCTACTACTCGGCGGCGATCCTCGTGCCCGACGCACTCGGCGTGCTGGAGAACGTCGAAGTCAGCCGCTGGCGCTGACGGGCCCTGGCGCGCTTGACCCGGCCGGGGTGGCACGGCGCCGCCCCGCCCCACCCCCTTCACAGAGGACGTGACCGTGACCATGACCAGCACGGACGCCGCCGCCACCGAGGGGCACGAGGCCGCGGCACTCCTGGAGCGCACCCGCATCGCCGTCAATCCCCGGCTGCGCGACACCGTGGAGTCGCTGCCCGGTTCCCTGCGCCGTGTCGCGATGTACCACTTCGGCTGGGAGCACGCAGACGGCACGCCGGCCGCGGGATCGGCGGGGAAGGCGATCCGGCCCGCCCTGGTGCTCGCAGCCACCCGGGCGCTCGGCGGGGATCCGCAGCACGCCGTGCGCGCCGCGGCCGCCGTGGAACTCGTCCACAACTTCACGCTGCTGCACGACGACGTCATCGACGTGGACCGGACCCGCAGGCACCGGCCCACCGCCTGGACGGTGTTCGGCACCCCGGACGCCATCATCGCGGGCGACGCCGTGCTCGCCCTCGCGCTGCGGCTGCTCGCCGAGGACAGGCACCCCGTGTCCCCGGTCGCCTCGGCCCGGCTCGCCGCCTGCGTGATCGAGCTCTGCGCCGGCCGGCAGGCGGACTGCGCCGTCGAGCAGTCCGGCCCGTACAAGGTCTCGCTCGACGAATGCCTCGCCATGGCGACGGCGAAGACCGGTGCGCTGCTCGGCTGCGCCTGCGCCCTCGGCGCGCTGTACGCGGGCGCGGGCGAGGAAGAGGTCGCGGCCATGGACGCCTTCGGACGGGAGGCGGGGCTGGCCTTCCAGCTCATCGACGATCTGATCGGGATCTGGGGCGACCCCGGCCGTACGGGCAGACCGGCCGGAGCCGGTCTGATCGCGCACAAGAAGTCGCTGCCGGTGGTGGCGGCGCTCAGCTCGGGCACCGCGGCAGGGGCGGAGCTGGCCGAGCTCTACGGGCGGGCGATGGACGACGAGGCGGTCCGCCGTGCCGCCGAGGTGGCGGACCGGGCCGGCGGCCGGGACTGGGCGCAGCTCCAGGCGGCCGACCGGATGGCGCGGGCCGTCCAGCAGTTGTCCCGCGCCGTCCCCGATCTCAGGGCGGCGGGGGATCTGCTCTCCCTGGCGGAGTTCGTCACACGCCGCACCCGCTGAGAGCGGACGCGGCGCCACGTGCGAAACCCGGAACCCAACTCTAGGATCGCAGCGGCCAGTTGACGATCACGGAAAGGGGTCCGGGCGTGGGCGTACGGATACGGCAGGCGGGGGAGGGCGACCGCGAATCGGTGGTACGGCTGCTCGACGAGGCGTTCATGCACGACCCGGTGAGCAGCTGGGTCTTCCCCGACGAGGCTCATCGCCGCAAGGTGCACGGCACATTCCTCGGAGTGTTCCTCGATGCCGCGCTCACGGAGGGCCGGGTCGACATGACGGAGGACGGCACGGCCGCGGCGCTCTGGCTGCAGGTGCCGGCCGACCCGCCCGAGGAGGAGGACGACACCCCGGCCCGGATGCGCGAGATCGCCGACCCGGACAACGAGCGGGCCGAGCTCGTCGGGCGGCTGACCGGCGAGGCCCATCCGCAGGGCCGGGCGCACGAGTATCTGCTGCTGATCGCGGTCTCCCCGGAGCGGCAGGGCCAGGGGCTCGGGAGCGCACTTCTCGCACCTGCGCTGGAGCGCTGCGACCGCGAGGGTGTGCCCGCGTATCTGGAGGCGAGCAACCCCCGCAGCAGCAGGCTGTACGAGCGGCTCGGCTTCGCCTTCACGGACCGTACGGTCGAGCTGCCCGGCGGCCCGCACATGTGGCCCATGTGGCGGGAGCCCGTCGCCGGACGGGTCACTTCTCAGGGACGATCCGCGTGACGACGGTCTCCACCAGGGCGTCCACGTCCTGGTCGGCGAGCACATCAGGCAGGGTGAAGTGCTCCAGCAGCAGGCCCGTCATGGCCAGGTAGAGGGCAAGGAAGGTGTCCGCGTCGCCGGGGAGCCCGGAATCGAGATGGAAGCGCCGGTTCGCGTCCAGGTCGGCGCGGATCGCCCGGTTCAGCTCCGCCTGCAGCGCCGGGCGGCGGGTGGCCTCCAGGCGTAGCTCCAGCATGGCGAGGTAGCCGGTCCGTTCCTCGGTCATGCGCCGCACCAGCCACTGCATCAGCTCCACGTAGAGCGCACGGGTCGGCGCGGGCCGCATCGCCTCGTCGACCTGGGCCGGCTCCGGTGTCATCCGTACATGAATCCGGGCGCCGGCCTGGGTGAACAGGTCGTCGCGGCTCGCGAAGTAGTTGGACGCCGTTCCCGCGGGCACGCCGGCCTGGCTGTCGACCGCGCGGAAGGTGAGGCCACGGGCCCCTTCACGGGCGAGCACCTCGATGGCGGCGTCCACGAGGGCGATCCTGCGCTCCGGGTTCCTGGCCATGTCCTCTCGTTCCTCCTCGGCGTGTGTTCTCAACATGCCTTCCGAAAAAGGCGCCGCTTGCTTAACCACTACACATGGAGCACTATAGATGCAGTGGTTCGGCCGGGCCGAACCGCGGAGGCGACTGACCTCGACAGAAACAACTGACCCCGAAAGAAACAGAGGACCGGTTTGCGCAAGCTCACGTACTTCATCGGCTGCTCCATCGACGGCTTCATCGGAGACCCGAGCGGCGATGCCTCGTCCATGTTCAGCTTCGTGGGCACGGAATACCTGGAGTTCCTGAAGACCGAGTACCCGGAGACCGTTTCGGTGCTGGGCCGCGAGGCGCTGGGCATCCAGGATGCCGAGAACAAGCGCTTCGACACCTTGATCCAGGGGCGTGCCAGCTACCAGCTCGCGCTGGACGCCAACATCACCAGCCCGTACGCCCAGCTGCGCGAGTACGTTGCGTCGCGCACCCTCGAAGAGTCCCCCGATCCGAACGTCGAGATCATCTCCGACGATCTGGTCGGCAAGGTCCGTGCGCTCAAGGCACAGGACAGCGGGCTCGACATCTACCTGTGCGGTGGCTCGCAGATCGCCGGTGAGCTGCTCGACGAGATCGACGAGCTCGTGATCAAGACGTATCCGCAGGTGTACGGCGCGGGCATGCCAATGTTCGGCACGGACTTCGCTGTCACCGACTTCGCGCTGGACTGGGTGCGAAGCTTCAGCAACGGCGTGGTCGTGCGGCAGTACGGCAGGAAGCGGTAGCGGGCGGGCGCGAGCGCTGTTCGTCCTGGGCATGCCGACTTATCCTTGACACATGGGCAGCGAAGGACGTCGGACCGTCCGCCGCCCGCAGGGCGAGTTCGTCTGCCCGGCCTGCGGACAGCCTGTCGGTTCCGTCATCAAACGACGCAAGGTCCTCGGGGCTTTCGTTCCCGAATGGGCGCCCGGGCCGTGCCACAACCCCAGCTGTGCGCTGAGCGCCGAAGGCGCCGAGAGCGCGGAGGGAGCGGGGCACGCAGGGCACCACGAGGACGCGGACGGAGAGCCGGCCGCGGGTTCACCCGCCTAGGGCCTGTCCGGGCGTAATCCGGGCCGGACAGCTCTAAGGGCGACCGGCTGTACGGCGGAGCCAGTCATACCGCTACAGTCCGCGCCATGTCATCGGAGTCGACGGATGTGTGGACCGGCTGGTACCGGGACCGCCGGGGTGCGGAAGCGATAGCCATCGCGGTTGCGGCGAGTGGGCAGGAAGTGCGCACCCGCATCAGGGGAATTGAGTACGAGGGTCCCGGTTTCGCCGCCCTGAGCGCGGCGGGATCGGGCGAAGCCCTCTCCGGCTGCGTACTGGAATGGGACCTGCCGCTGCCTGTCGCGCTGGACGGGACGGTGCAGCGAGCCACGCTCAGCTGCCTGCTGGCACTCGGTGAGCGAGGGGCGGACGGCCGGCCGGAGCGGGTGGATCTGAACCTCACCCTGCACTTCGGCGGCGCGGCGTACGAGTCGGGTATCGCCGGCGGTGACTTCGACGAGGCGCTCGGGCGCATCCGGCGGCAGTTGCCGGCGGGCGCGGAGTTCGGGCGGAGGCTGCTGGAGAGCGCCTGACCCGCACCTCGGCCCTGGCCGGGCGAGTTCGCGTCTCACCACGCGGCCTCGGTGCGCCCACTCGGTACGCGGCGCGATCGCCAGGGTCGCGACGGACCCGGGCGAGCGGCTCCCCGTGGTCCGGGGGCTGCAGTGCCCGGCGCCCTGACGTCACGTGTGGCCCTCCCAGCGCCAGCGGGGCGTCGGGCCGGGGGCGCCGAGGTCCTCGCCCACCGGAGAGGCCGAGACTTCGCGGGCGATCTTGGTGCCCCAGTCGAAGTACTCGACGACGCGGCGCCGCAGCAGTTCGTCGTCCGGGAGTTCCTTGTCCACCGCCGCGGTCATCAGCTCCATCCAGCGCAGCCGCTGCTCCTCGGTGATCGACAGCCCGAGATGGGCACGGAGCAGGGCCTGGTGGCCGCCGAGCTCCCCGGTGAACCGGGCCGGGCCGTCGAAGACCTCGGCGACCCAGACGGCGACGTGCTCCACATGCGTGGGCGTGAAGTGTGCGAAGACCGGAGCGAGGAGGGGATCGGCGAGAACGGCCTCGTAGAAGGTGGTGGACAGCCGCTGGAGGGCCTCGGCGCCACCCACGGCCTCGTACAGCGTCTCTGGGCGTTCGGTCATCCGGTCCTCCCGGTGTAATGACTCCGGCCTGTTGCACGGTCACAGGGGATTCAACCCCAGCCGGCCCGCTTCCACGCCCGGATTGTCATCCTCCGCAACCAACTCCTCACCGAGCTCCTCGTCGAGCTCCTCGTCGAGCTCCGCATCGAACTCCTTGACGGCCGTGGCCGGTTCGAAGCCGGACGGAAACGCCCCGTGCCCGGGTACGAGTACCCGGGCACGGGGCGCCGTGGGGGCCTGCGGTCAGGAAACCTTGGCGATTGCGGCGGCGAGGCCGTTCGCCCAGAGCTGGTTGACGCGCGAACGCTCGGCCGCGTTGGGGTAGGCGTTCTGGCAGGACGTGCCGGGGCCGCCGCCCGACATCAGTTCGCTGCAGGGGCCGGAGTAGTGGTCGGGGAGGCCGAGCACATGGCCGGTCTCGTGGGCGGTGACGCGTGTGGAGTTGTACTGCTGGTTCTGCCGGTAGTCGAGGAAGATGTAGCCGCGGCCATGCCCGTCGGTGCTGGCGTACGAGCCGCGCGGGTCGTTGCCCTCGTAGTACCGGAAGTCGGGGTTGCTGCCCTCCTGCAGCCGCACATTGGAGACGGAGCTGTTCCATATCTGCGTGCTGCTGGATATCTGCGAGCGGAAGCTCGGCGCGTTGCTCGCGCTGTAGACGACGGTGACGGCCAGGGCGCCCGGGTTCTTGGCGCGCTTCTCGGCGACCGACTTCATGACGGCGTCGAAGAACGCCTTGGTCGCCTTGGCGTCCTGCGCCGAACCGGCGTACGCGACGGCCGACGCTGCCTTGCCGGTGGGGACGGCAGTGCTCGCGGTGGCGGTGGCGGTGGCGGGGACAGCGGTGCTTGCGGCGGCGGGGACGGCGGCGGTCAGTGCGGCGGCGAGGCCCAGACCGAGGGCTGCGGAGAGTAACGCCTTGGGGCGTCGCTCGGGGTGTCTCATGGGGGGTTCTCCTCGTCCGAGTGGGGTTCGGTAGAGGAGAGTTTCGGGGAGCCCATCCCCGCCGCGGATGATGCCAACCGTCGATAGCACGACAACATCACGCCAATGACCAGCCCCAACTGCCTTTGAATGCAAGGAAATTACTGCGACGCGGGTGTCTGGTGTGACACAAGGTACCGTCCTACGCTCGAAGCATGGAGCTGGAGGTGAGGCACCTGCGCGCGCTGTGCGCGATCGCCGACGCGGGCAGTTTGCACAAGGCCGCCCGGCAGTTGGGAATGAGCCAGCCCTCCTTGACGACCCAGCTGCAACGCATAGAGAACGCCCTCGGCGCGGAGCTGTTCTCGCGGGAACGCACCGGCTGCCGGCCCACCCCGCTCGGCCGTTCCGTACTGAGCCGGGCGCGCCCTCTCGTCGCCGAGATGTCCGCGCTGATCACGGAGACCAAAGCGGCCGTCGCGCGCGCGGACGGGCGGTGCCTGCGGATCGGCTCCACCGCGAGCCGCGCCCTCGCCGGCTGGCTGCGGCGGCTGCGCCGGCGGCTGCCCGACGGAACGGACCTCTCGCTCCACATGGACGTCTCGGCGAACGCGCTGCTGCGGATGGTCGCCGCCGGTCAGCTCGACGTGGCGTTCGTCCACGAGGTGGAGGGCTGCCCGCTGCTCGTACCCGAAGGTCTGGAGCGGCGCGTACTCGTCGAGCGGGAACCGCAGTTCATCTCGATGGCCCGCGATCACCCGGCCGCCGCGGCGCCCGTCGTCGATCTCGCGGACCTGGCCGGAGACCGGTGGATGGTCGACCCGACGGTCGACGGGGAGTGGGACGGTCTGCGCCGGGTGCTCGACGCCGCCGGCATCGACCCGCCGGTGCTGCACGCGGACTACCACACCGCCGCGTCCCTGATCGTGGTCGGCGAGGCGGTCGCGCCCTGCCAGCCGACGGCGGGACCGCGCGAGGACATGGCGATACGCCCGCTGCGGGACGACCCGCTGGCGGTACGGCTCCTGCTGTATTGGCGTCCCGGACCCGTACCCGTTTTCGGACTCGGATCTGTACCCGTTCCCGGACTTGGACCCGTGCCGGTGCCCGTGCCCGGCCCCGGACCTGGCGCGGGAGCGGAGACGTACGACCGGATCTACGCGGATCTGGCGGCGGCGTACCGGGAGGCTGCGCTGCGCGCCGCGCCCTACCGGCAGTGGCTGCTGCGCAACAAGAGCCCGCTGCTGCACACACCGGCGGCCTGAACCCCGGCCGATCCGAGCCCGGCCGGCGGGGTGTCAGCGCACCACCCGGCCACGGAGGATGATCCGGGAGGGACGGCCCAGCACGTCGGGGCTCAGAGCCGGGTCGGAGTCGTACGCGACGAGATCGGCGGGCGCACCGTCCGTCAGACCCGGCAGACCCAGCCAGCTGCGGGCCGCCCACGAGGCCGCGCCCAGTGCCGCCTCGGCCGGCATGCCGGCGCGGGCCAGCCAGGCCGCCTCCGCGGCGACCGTCCCGCACGGGAAACTGTCGGTGCCGGCGAGAACGGTGACCCCGGCCTCGTACGCGGAGCGGACGTTCGCGAGGAGGCCCTCCCAGCCGGTGATCAGGTTGTCGAGGCGGGCGCTGCGCTCCTGCGCGTACCACGCGTCGGCCTTCGAGCCGAAGGCACCGAGCGTGGGCACAAATGCCGTTCCCTGCACGGCCATCCGGTCGAGCAGGCCCGGATCGAGATGCATGCCGTGCTCCAGGCTGTCGGCCCCGGCGAGCACGGCGTTGCGCGCGCCCTCGGCGGTCTGGCAGTGCACCGCGACCTTGCCGCCGGCGGCGTGCACGGCCGCCACGGCCGCCGTGAGGATGTCGAGCGGTACGGCCGGCTCGTCCCACCGCCAGTCGCCGATGACCTTGCACCAGCCGGACGACGCCGTGGCCTCCTCCACTGCCGCGACCGGCAGTTCGTCCTCACGGATGTCGCGCCCGAACCCCGGGAAGAACCGCCCCGGCGTCGCCAGCCACCGCCCCGCCGACCGCACCCGCGGCAGCTCCCCGTCCCCGTCCACCCACGCCGGCATCCGCGCCGTGGTCCCGGGCGTACGCACCAGCAGCACACCGGCGTCCCGGTGCTGCAGCAGATGCTTGCGCAGCACGGAGTCGTCGAAGGGCGAGTCGGTCGCCTCCGCACCGGGATGCGTGTGTACGTCGACGAGTCCGGGCAGCAGGAAGCCGCCGTCGACGACGAGTTCGGCGCCGGAGGGCGGGACGTCGCAGCGGAGACGGTCGCCGTCGATCACGTACGTCCGCTCTTCCCGCTCCGGAAGCACGATCCCGCGCACCGCCTTGATCACGACTCGCTCTCCCCTCGTCAGCGAGTCACCAAGACTAGCCACGCCCGCTGTGACAGCGACGTGCTCCGGACGGGCCGTACCCATGGAGAACGACCGCACCCGGCCCTTCACGTTCGCCGTGCTCGGCGGGCGGAGGACCGGGTGCGGACGGATGGCGGACAGGCGATGCGCGACCCGCGAAGGCGCGCGTCGGGCTGTCCGAAAGCCGAGGTCAGGCCTTCTTGGTCTCCTAGTAATGGGCCGGGTCGATGACCTGCGGCGATGGGTGCCGCAGGTCGCTGACCTGGCCTTTTGCTGATGGGTGGCGATGGGGTGCGACGGTCCTGATCGGGTGTCCTGCGGACTGTGTGCGGACTGGGGCGGGCACTCTTCGGTATTCGAATGCGCCGGCCCGCAGGGATGCCGCACACTCTCCGGGTGATCGTCCTGCAGCCCGTTCTGGAGACCTGTGCCACCGATGGCTTCGACCTCTGGCCGGTGGCCGAGTGCGGGGCTTACGGCTTCCTTCCGCTCGGCGGTGCGCTCAGCCCTGCCGAAGTCGGCACGGCTGTCATGCGTATTGCCGAGTGCAACAACGTCGACCTGGAGGGTGAGGAGCGACCACAACGGCCTACCGATCCGCTAGGGAACTTCCTGCACGGGCTCCTCACCATGGACAACCTTTTCGCCGCCGGCGGCCTGCGGGTGACTGATACAGCAACCGGCATCGTCCTGTCGCCGGGCTGCTGCAACGGGCTGGACGAACGACGTGACTGGCTTGGGGTCATCGATGACGACGGCTGGGCCTCCTTCGGTCATGACCCCTCCCCGCTCGCCGAACGGATAGGCGACGTGGTGCGGCTGACCATTGACGCTGAGCAGCAGGACAGCCCTGTGATCGAGCTGCCCATCACCGATCTGCGTCGCCTGCTCGCCGATGCGGAATGTGACCTGGCCGCCTTCCATCACCTTGCCGTCGGCTGGGCAGCCCTGCACTTGACTGACTACGCCGGCCCTGTTTGCACGGCTCTCGCTCGTGCCCTCGACCTGCCCCCGCCTGCCGTACTCCCGAAGCCGTAGGGCGACGACGTGTCCGTACCTGGCGCTTCTATCGCCAGCCGCACAGGGAGACCTCCGGGCCTCCGGTGAGGTACCGGTGGAGGGCGCTTGACGTGGTGTCCACGAAGTTCTCGGGGATGGCGTCGGTGGGGACCCAGCCGACTTGGGCGTGCTTGAGCGGTTCGCGGTTCTCGGGCTCGCCTGCCCACTCGTGGGCGACGAAGACGACGGTGAGGAAGCCGTTGGGGGCCTCGACGCCCCAGGCGCCGTGGATGATGTGGGCGACCTTGAGGGACTCGGGCTTCACGGTGAGGCCGGTCTCCTCGTAGAGCTCGCGGACGGCGGTTTCGGTGATGGGCTCGCCCGGCTCGCTCTTGCCGACGGGGAGGTCCCACATGCCCTGGGCGAACTTGGCGTTCTGGCCACGCTGGAGGAGAACGACCCGGTTGGTGACCTTGTCGTGGACGATGACGGCAGCGACCAGCAGCGTCATGGATTCGAGCGCTGGCTTGAGAGCCTTCGGTTGGCCGTCGGCCTGCTGGGTCACCGGGTTCCCTTCGTCGGACGGGTTGTCGGGCATGTGAGGGGCGGGACGGTCTGGAAACGGGTGCGCTGCGGCCGCTGGTGTGTTGAAGGGCCTACTGTCGGAGCGGGGTGTTGGTCCAGAAGGAGTGGGCCTTCTTCAGGAGCTCCTCGGCGGCTTCGCCGAACGATGCCGCGCTGCTCAGCGCGGCGAAGGCTTTGTTGTAGAGGTCGAGTTCGCTCTGTTCCGTGATGTCCACGGAGGAGGAGACGAGCTCGACGTGGGCCCGGTCGCCATCGCCGTAGATGTTGAACGCGTGGACGGGGAACAGGTCCACCTGTGCGGTGGAGGGAAGGATCCCGAGGGTGAGCGAGGCCAGGCCGAGTTCTCGCAGGAGGCGCTCGATCTGTTCTTGCATGACTTCGGGTCCACCGATGTTCGTGTAGAGAGCCTGCTCCCCGAGGACGACGTCGTAGTGGTGCTCGCCGTCGTACAGCACCTGCTGTCGCTGCATGCGCTTGGCGACGCCCGCCGGCACGTCGTTCGGGATGCCGAGGAAGTCGACGACCTGGCCGAGGATCACGGTGGCGTACGCCTCGGTCTGGAGCGTGCCCCAGATCATCGTGGGCACGTACGCCTTGCCTTCGCGTGTGCTCTGGTACCAGCGCACCACGTCGTCCTGAGTCGCTTTCGTGCCGGTGGACAGACGATCCGTCCAGCGAACTGAACTGGTCACCGCATCCCCTCCTGGGTGGTGCCGCCGGGGCGGCTTCGATGGGCTGCTGCCGTTCCGGTCGAGGATGGCTCCGGGTGTCCGATCTTGTAAGAGCGGGAATCGGTCAGGCCATGCGCTTCATCTCGATGGCGAGGGCTCCGAGGGCTTCCTTCTCCGGGCCGTAGATGGTGCGGATGTTGGCGAGTTGCTGGTTGCGGGTGGCGGTCGGGTTGACGTTGGACGGGCCCTCGCCGTCGAGGAGGGCCTCGAAGTCGGGGTATTCGGTGACGCGGAGGACCTGGACGTCGCAGGTCTCGTCGGTGTCCTTGATGCGGAAGCGGATGGTGTCGCCGGCGGCGAGGTTCGCGAGGTGCGGGTACTTGACCCGCACCTCGATGGTCTTGATGCCCGCAGCGACGAGCTCGAAGTACTGGCGGTAGAGGTTGAGCTCGCGGACGCGGGCGGTGCGGTCGGTCATCGGAAGGGAACGCTCCTGGGGGACGGTGCGGTGATCATGCGGCCGATCTCGGCGGCCGAGTACGAGCGGAAGAAGTGGCGGGGGTCGGAGAGCAGGGTCTCGGTCATGGCGAGCAGCCGGTCGGCGTACTCGCTGACGGTGCCGGGCCACTGCCGGGTGTCGAGCATCCAGGGGGCGGCGCCCTCGGGCAAGGGGGCACGGCCTTCTCGTATGAGGGATTTCGACAGCTTGGCGCCGGGGTCGGTGACGACCTGGGGGCAGAACAGGCGGGCCGGGAGCTGGGCCCGGGTGAGGCCCACGGCCTGGAGGGCCTCGTCGACGAGGTGGGAGCCGAAGACCCAGTCGCCGCCCTTGACCATGACGTGCAGGGTGCCCTGGGGGCTGGTCAGGGCGAGTTCCTTGACCAGGTTGCGGTAGAGGGTGGCCAGGTCGAGGTAGCCGCCGGCGGTGGGCGTGATGGTGGTCTCGTACGGGCCGTGGTGGAGGCAGATGGCGGAGACTTTCGCCGATTCGGGGTCGATGAGGTGGACCCGGGTGCGCTCGGCGTGCTTCTCCGCCCAGCCGCAGTCGGGGTGTGGGCAGGGGACGCGGAGGTGTGGGGTGCCGGTGGAGGGGGCGAGCCACCAGCGGGCGGCGTCGATGCGGGGGAGGAGGCGGAGCCAGGTGCGGCGGTAGTGCTCGCCGGCCTGCTGCTGGGTGTACGTCTCGATGCGGTGAGGGATGCCCAGGCGCCTGGACAGGGCAGTGAAGAGGGGCTGGTAGAGGGCGGTGACGAGGTCGTGCAGGGTCTGCTCGCCGAGGGCCTGGGCGTAGGCGCGCTGGTAGCGGTTGCCGCTGGCCGGGGCGGTGGCGAGCTCGTACGGGGCGTTGTCGAGGGCGCTGAAGAGCACCTCGGTGGGGAGACCGAAGCGGTCGCGCAGGCGGGCGGCCATGGCGAAGGCCAGGGACTGCACAAGCGAGGTGCCGATGTGCGGGGCGCCGTTGATCTGGGTGCCGACGACCAGCACGATCCGCTCGGGCGGGGTAGCCAGGATGCGCGGGGTCAGGACGTCCTCGGCGTGGTGGAGGGCGTTGGCGAGAACGGTGTTCGGCGAGACGGGGTGTGTGGTCACGAGGTGTCTCCCTGGGGGCCGGTGGTGTGGGGCGGCATGGGCGCGGCCCCGCTGTTGGCGCGGTCGAATGCGGCCCAGACGCACTTTCCGGGGCCCATCCGCTCCTGCACGCCCCAGCTGTCAGCGGTCGCGGCGACGATCAGCAGACCGCGGCCGTCGACGGCGGATTCCTCGGGAATCCGCAGTGTCGGCCTGTTCTCGCTGCTGTCGTGGACTTCGATCCGCAGCTCCGCGTCGAGGGACTCGACCCGTACCAGGACCAGTCGGCCCACGGGCGCCCCGTGCAGCACGGCGTTGGTGACGAGCTCCGAGGTGCACAGTCGCATGTCGTCGAGGCGGCTCGTCTCACCCCATTCGGTCAGCGTGGTGGCGACGAAGTCGCGAGCGGTACGCGGCGTGGTCCGGCGGCGGGGGAGCAGCGTGGTGCGGTACCGACTCGTGCCCGGAAGGAGATCTGGGGCGGCGTCGGTCGCCTCGTTGGTGAGTCTGCTTGCCATGGTCAACAGCAAAGCGACTTAACTCATTTGGGTCGGGAGCCAGCACGGGGGCCAAGACGGGGGCCACTATGGGGGCCAGAGGTCACGTGTTCCTGGGGGACGGCATGGGCGACACCGGGATCGGCGCCTTGCTCGTCCGGCTGCGTACCGCGCGCGGCTGGAGCCAGCAGAGGGTTGCCGACGAGTACAACGCCCTGGAGGGGCGTTCTGCGAAGACCGGCAAGGAGATCGGGCGGTACGAGCGCGAAGCGCGAGTTCCCGTTCCCTACGCCCGGAAGCACCTCGCGCAGGTCTTCGGTGTCGATTGCGCCGTCCTCGACCAAGCCGTTGCCATCAGCAAGGGGCAGCGGGACGGCACCGACGCCGCCGAGGTCGAGATCGCACCGCCGGTGCTGCCGCCCGAAGACACTCACGTCCGTGGAGACTCGCTTGCTGAGGACGCGGTGCGGTCGGCCGAGTTCGCCCGCTTCATCGCGCAGCGCAACGCCGACGAGTTCGTCGTCGAGCAACTGGAGGCCGACGTCGGCCGGCTCGCCCGTACGTATGTCAGCCACCCGCTGATGGAGCAATACGTCGAGATCAAGCGGTTACGGGACGGGGTGTTCGAGCTGCTGCGCGGGCGCCAGCATCCCCGGCAGACCACCGACCTCTACCTCTCCGCCTCTCGCCTTTGTGGCCTGTCCGCACACGTCTGCCTCGACCTCGGTGACTACGACTCCGCCGCCACCCACGCCCGCACCGCACGGGCCTGTGCCGAGGCGGCGGGGCACGAGGGGATGCTGGCCTGGGTACGGGCCGTGGAGTCGTTGATCGCGTACTGGACAGGGCGGTACGAGCAGGCGGCCCGGCTGGCGCAGGCCGGCCGTCGGCACAGGGCGAGCGGCAGCATCGGTGCACGGCTGGCGAGTCTGGAGGCGCGGGCGTTGGCGATAGTCGGCGACACGACAGGTGCGCTCGCTGCCCTGTCGGATGCCGAACGATCGCGCGAGGCGATCTCGGGTGGGGACGAGGTGCTGGGAGTCTTCGACTTCCCCGCGGCCAAGCAGTTCGCGTACGCCGGAACGACCCTCTTGGCCGTGGGCGGGCAGGACCACGTCCAGCGGGCCATCGTCAGCGCGGAGACGGCGATTCGTCTCTATCGCAGCGCGGACGGAGATGATCAGTCGGTCGGTGACCTGTTCGCCGCGCACCTCGATCTCGCCCGCGGGCACATGCTCCTGGGCGACCTGGATGGCACGGAGGAGATGCTCGGCTTCGTGCTCCAGTCCTCGCCGGAGCGCATGTCGGCCAGTATCGTGCGCCGGCTCACCGTTCTCGGGCGGGAGCTGGAAGGGCCGCAGTACGGTGGAGCCGCGCAGGCAGTGCACCTGCGTGACCGGCTCCAGCACACGGTCGTCCGTGCATCCCTGCCCGCCGCCCACCCACCGGAGTTGCCGACGTGACCGACCTGTCCGCCGCCCACGACGCTGCTGTCACCGACCGGACCCGCCTGGCGGGCAGCGCCTACAACGGAGACCGGGACCTGGCCGCCCGGCAGTCGCTCTACCAGTGGCAGACGCCCCGGTACGACCTGCCCGGCCTCGTCGCCGAGCGGCTGGGCGACGTACGCGGGCGCGTTGTCGACATCGGCTGCGGCAACGGCAAGTTCATCCAACGGCTCCGTCAGGACCGCCCGGACCTGTCCCTGCTCGGCCTCGACATCGCTCCCGGCATCCTTGCCGGCGTCCCTGGCCCGGTTGCCGTGGCGGACGCCACGCGGCTTCCGCTGGCGGCGGGCAGCGTCGACGCCGCTCTCGCGCTCCACATGCTGTACCACGTGCCCGACATTCCCCAGGCTGTCAGGGAGCTGGCCCGGGTCGTCGCCCGCAGCGGGCTGGTGGTCGCCTCCACCAACAGCGACCGCGACAAGGCCGAACTCGACGACCTCTGGCAGCGGGCCGCCGGCGATGTCCTCGGCATCGACCGAGGCCCGGCCCGGATCTCGCTCAGTGCCCGCTTCTCTCTGGAGAAGGCCCCGACCTTCCTCGGTGAGGAGTTCAGCCGCGTGGAGGTCGTCGAGCTGCCAGGGACCATCACCGTCCCCGTCCCCGACCCCGTCATCGCACACATGGCTTCGTATCGAGCCTGGGCGGATCAGCACGATGTCCCGTTCGACGCGACGATCGAACGGGCACGCATCCTCGTCGCCGACCACATCGCCCGCCACGGCGCGTACGCGATCACATGCCTGGGAGGCATCCTCGTCTGCAGCCGGTGACGGGGCGATTCGCTACAGCTCGTCGGTCACACTGCCGTCGGGGTGGTGGCGGCCCGTCGGCGAGGTCGTCACCGACGCGCTCCTCGCGCATCTCGCCACACGTCCGTCCAGGGAGTGGCTGTTCACCATGGAGGAGGGCGAGCCGCTCAACTACCGGCGGTGGAAGACCGAGTGGAATGGGGTTCGAAAAGCGCTCCAGGCGGCCGAGAACGAGGTCGCCGGGCGCGAGGGTCGCAAGCCCGTCGAGCTGCCGCACATGGTGACCCACGACCTGCGGCACTTCTACGCCTCCGCGCTCATCGCCGGCGGTGCGAGCGTCAAGCAGGTCCAGTTGGTCCTCGGTCACGCGTCCGCCGTCATCACGCTGCGGATCTGCGCCCACCTGCGGCCGGGCAAAGAAGACCGCACCCGGACCGCCATGGACGCCGTTCTCGGCGGCCTGCGGACCGGGTGCGGACAGGAAGACCAGGCGACCAAAGAAATCGCAGGTCAAGCGGCATGATCGAAGATCAGGCCTTCTTGGTCTCCCAGAAGATGCGGTCGATCTCGGCAATGAGCTCCAGCGCCTTCTCGCCCGTCTTCGGGTCCTTCGACGCCTTCGCGGCAGACAGCGCCTTCAGGGTCTCGTTGACCAGCTCGTGCAGCTGCGGGTACTTCTCGAAGTGCGGGGGCTTGAAGTAGTCGCTCCACAGCACCGACACGTGGTGCTTGGCGAGCTCCGCGCGCTGTTCCTTGATGACCGTGGCGCGGGCCTGGAAGTGCGGGTCGTCGTTCGCGGCCATCTTCTCCTGGACGGCCTTGACCGACTCGGCCTCGATGCGGGCCTGGGCCGGGTCGTACACGCCGCAGGGGAGGTCGCAGTGGGCGCTGACCTTCACCTTGGGGGCAAACAGGCGGGAGAGCATTGAGCTGTCCTTCCTCGTGATCGTCTTCTCAGGTGGGACATTACTCCGTGAGAGACGTGTTTTCGCGAGTGCCCCCTTGGGCTTAGGACAAAAGTCCGGGGTGAGTACGGGACCGGTGGCGGAACATACCGTGGGACCGGGAGGTGGCCGATGACGGAGCAGGTGCGGGAGCCGAGAGTGACCTTCGGGATCGCGGAGGTGACCGGGCCCTCCATGTATCCGACGCTGGCGCACGGGGATCGGCTCCTGGTGCACTACGGGGCCGTGCTGCGCACGGGGGACGTGGCGGTGATGCGGCATCCGCTGCAGCAGAACCTGTTGATCGTGAAGCGGCTGTCGGAGCGGCGCGAGGGCGGCTGGTGGGTGCTGGGGGACAACCCGTACGCGGAGGGGGACAGCCGGGTGTTCGGCACCGTGCCCGGGGAGCTGGTGCTGGGGCGGGTGCGGGCCCGGTACCGGCCGCGCCCGCGCGGTCAGCGGTCGGTGCGCGAGGTGCTGGGCTGGGCGGCGTCCGCGGTGTCGCCCGTGCTGTCGGACCGCTCGCTCTCCAGGCGTTTGCGGGCGCGGTAGGCGGCGACGTTGGCGCGGGTGGCGCAGCGGTCGGAGCAGTAGCGGCGCGAGCGGTTGGTGGACGTGTCGAGGTAGGCGTTGCGGCAGGGTGCGGCCTGGCACAGGCCGAGCCGGTCGACGCCGAACTCGGTGAGGTGGAAGGCGAGCCCCATCGCGGCGATCGCCGCGTATCCGGCGGTCGCGTTGGAAGGGTGGTCGGCGAGGTGCATGTGCCAGCGCGGCCGGCCCTCGTCGTCGAGGTAGTCGTGGCCCGAGATCTGCGGGCTGACCGGGAACTCGAGCAGCAGTGAGTTGAGCAGGTCGACGGCCTGGGTCTGGTCGCCGGAGTCCGCTGCGGTGAAGACCGCGCGGAGCCTGGCCCGTACCGAACGGAACCGGGTGACGTCCGCGTCCGTGGCGCGGCGGGCGGCCTGGGAGGACGGGCCGAAGAGCTCGCGGACCGCCTCGACCGACGTGAGCGTGTCCTTGTTGCGAGCCGGCTCCTCGGTGTTGACGAGGCGTACGGCGTAGTCCGAGTAATAGGCCAGTTCCACTTGTAGTCCTTACGGATGGAGTCTAGTGTCGGCGGTGGGTGAGGTAATAGATGCCTGTAGTTCGAGGGTATTACGAAGCGGAGGGATTCCCATGACGGAGACGGCGACCGGAACCGACTGGCAGGCCTGGCAGGAGAGCTGGGACCGCCAGCAGGAGTGGTACATGCCCGATCGCGAGGAGCGGTTCCGGGTGATGCTGGACATGGTCGAGGCCGTCGTCGGTCCCGAGCCGAGGGTCCTGGACCTCGCGTGCGGTACGGGAAGTATCACGGACCGGCTGCTCAAGCGGTTCCCGAAAGCCGTGAGCGTCGGCGTGGATCTCGATCCCGCCCTGCTGACCATCGCCGAGGGGTACTTCGCGGGCGACGAGCGCGTCACCTTCGTCACCGCCGATCTCAAGGACCCCGAGTGGACCGCGGTCCTGCCGCACGGCTCGTACGACGCCGTCCTCACCGCCACCGCCCTGCACTGGCTGCACAGCGAGCCGCTCGCCACCCTCTACGGGCAGGTCGCCGGGCTCGTCGTCGACGGCGGCGTCTTCATGAACGCCGACCACATGAAGGACGACACGACTCCTCGCATCAACGCCGCCGAGCGCGCCCACCGCCACGCGGGAATGGACCGGACCAGGGACGCCGGGGCGCTCGACTGGGCCGACTGGTGGGCGCTGGCCGCCCAGGACCCGGTTCTCGCCGCCCCCACCGCCCGCCGCTTCGAGATCTACGGCGAGCACGCCGACGGCGACGCCCCCTCCCTCGAGTGGCACGCCCGCACCCTGCGCGCCGCCGGCTTCGCCGAGGCCCGCGCGGTCTGGGCGTCCCCGTCCGACTCCCTCGTCCTCGCGCTCAAGTAGCCGCAGGCGGGCGAGCAGGCGGAAGGCGGGCGGTCGAGCACGCGGAAGGGCGGGTACGGGACGCATCGCGCCCGTACCCGCCCTTTGCGGTCGGTCCGCTACAGCACCTTGGAGAGGAATGCCTTGGTGCGGTCGTGCTGGGGGTTGGTGAGCACGTCGCGGGGGTTGCCGGACTCGACGACGACGCCGCCGTCCATGAAGACCAGCGAATCGCCGACCTCGCGGGCGAAGCCCATTTCGTGGGTGACGACGATCATGGTCATGCCGTCCTCGGCGAGGCCGCGCATGACGTCGAGGACGTCACCGACGAGCTCGGGGTCGAGGGCGGAGGTGGGCTCGTCGAAGAGCATCAGCTTCGGCTCCATCGCCAGGGCGCGGGCGATGGCGACGCGCTGCTGCTGGCCGCCGGAGAGCTGGGAGGGGTAGTTGCCGGCCTTGTCGCCGAGGCCGACGCGGTCCAGCAGGCGGGCGGCCCGTTCCCGGGCCACGGCCTTGGTCTCGCCCTTGACCTGGACCGGGGCCTCCATGACGTTCTCCATGGCGGTCATGTGGGGGAACAGGTTGAAGCGCTGGAAGACCATGCCGATGTCGCGGCGCTTGAGGGCGACCTCGCTGTCCTTGAGCTCGTAGAGCTTGTCGCCCTTCTGGCGGTAGCCGACGAGCTCGCCGTCGACGGACAGCCGGCCGGCGTTGATCTTCTCCAGGTGGTTGATGCACCGCAGGAAGGTCGACTTGCCCGAGCCGGAGGGGCCGATGAGGCAGAACACCTCGCGGGGGGCGACTTCCAGGTCGATGCCCTTGAGGACTTCGATGTGGCCGAAGGACTTGTGGACGCCCTCCGCCTTGACCATGGCGGTCATGCCGTCACTCCCTTCGGGCGGCGCACCGAGAACACGGTGGCCTTGATCTTCTGAAGCGGGGTGGGCGGCAGGCTGCGGCTGGAGCCGCGGGCGTAGTAGCGCTCCAGGTAGTACTGGCCCACACTGAGGACCGAGGTCATGATCAGGTACCAGGCGGCGGCCAGGAAGAGCATCTCGACGGGTGCGCCGGAGGTCTGGCCGATGTCCTGGGCCTGGCGCAGCAGCTCGGAGTACTGGACCACCGACACCAGCGAGGTGGTCTTGAGCATGTTGATGACCTCGTTGCCCGTGGGGGGCACGATGACGCGCATGGCCTGGGGGATGACGACGCGGCGCAGGGTTTTGCCGTGGCTCATGCCCAGGGCGTGGGAGGCCTCGGTCTGGCCCTCGTCGACGGAGAGCAGGCCGGCCCGGCAGATCTCGGCCATGTAGGCGGCCTCGTTGAGGCCGAGGCCGAGCAGCGCCGTGAGGAACGGGGTCATGAAGTCGGACCATTCGTCCTTGTAGAACGGTCCGAGGTTGATGAACTCGAAGACCAGGCCGAGGTTGAACCAGACGATGAGCTGGACCAGGACCGGGGTGCCGCGGAAGAACCAGATGTAGAACCAGGCGATGGAGGAGGTCACCGGGTTCTTCGACAGGCGCATGACGGCGAGCAGGATGCCGCCGACGATGCCGATCGCCATCGACAGCACCGTGAGCAGCAGGGTGTTGCCGACGCCGTCGAGGATGCGCGGGTCGAAGAAGTAGTCGGGGATCGCCCCCCAGTTGATCTTGCCCTGGGAGAAGGCGTAGACGATCGCGGCGAACAGTGCGATCGCGACGACGGCTGAGACGTACCGGCCGTAGTGCCGGACCGGAATGGCCTGGATGGCCTCAGGGCCCGCCGACGGCGGTGGCGGTGTGTCTTCCGCGTCCGTCTTCTTGATGTCAGTCACGTGGAGCCTTTCAGTGCTTCAGTGCCGAGTCAGATTCCCGACCGGATCAGGAACCGCCGTTGATCTTGGCCTCGGTCACCGCGCCGTCCGCGACGCCCCACTTGGCGATGATCTTCTGGTACTCGCCGTTCTTGATGATCGCGTCCAGCGCGGCCTGGAGCGCGTCGCGCAGCTGGGTGTTGGACTTGGCCACCGCGATGCCGTACGGGGCCGCCTCGACCTGCTCGCCGACGATCTGGAAGTCGTTGCCGCCGCCCGAGGTCTTCACGGCGTACGCCGCGACCGGGAAGTCCGAGGAACCGGCGTCCGCGCCGCCGGCCCGCAGGCGGGTCTGGGCCTGCTGGTCGTTGTCGAAGGCCTCGATCGTGATCTTGCCCTTCTTGGCCTTCACGCACTTGGTGCTCTCGGCCTTGGCAAGGTCCTCGGAGACCGTGCCGCGCTGCACGACGATCTTCTTGCCGCACAGGTCGGCCCAGGTCTTGATGCCCTTGTCGGCGCCCTTCTTGGTGTAGATCGAGACACCGGCGGTGAAGTAGTCGACGAAGTCGACGCCCTCGCCGACCTTCTTGCCGGTCTCGGAGTCCACACCTTCCTGGCGGTCCTTGGTGTCGGTCATGGCCGACATCGCCATGTCGTACCGCTTGGAGCGCAGACCGGTGATCAGGGTGTCGAACGTGCCGTTCTCGAACTCGAACTTCACGCCGAGCTGCTTGCCGAGCGCGTCCGCGAGGTCCGGGTCGATGCCCACGACCTTGCCGGAGCCGTCCTTGAACTCCACCGGCGGGTACGCGATGTCCGAGCCGACCTTGACGACACCCTTGTCACGGATCGACTGCGGCAGCTTGTCCGCCAGCGGAGCGGCCGACGTGGCGGCCCCCTGCTCCTTGCCGCTGTTCGCGGTCTGGTCGCCGCAGGCGGTCAGCAGCATGGAGCCGGCGACCGCGATCGCGCCGGCCGCGACAAGGCGGGACATACGGGTCCGCGCGGCGGTGGAGCGGCGGATGGTGCTTGCGGTCATGGTCGGGTTCCTCCGGCGAGTGTGGGAGTTGCCTGGGTCGGGCACGCAGCAGCGAGTGTCGCGACCTTGTGTGATTACGGCATCTTGCCATTCGGACCCGCATATTCAGGGGGCTCCGCATGTCAAAATCGGATAACGGGTGACCCCCGAACTACGACAGGCCGGTACATCAGGACCAGGCCATGCCGCACCATCTGCGGCTTTACCTTCTTCCGGCCGGAAGATCTTCGGTCTGTCTCGGCATGTGGACAGGATTCATGGTGCGTTTCACCGCCCGTTCCTGACTTGTCAGCATATGCCGCTATGAGTCGTGTCACCGAGCGTTCACTGAGCGACCAATGGACTCGTCAGCGGTTCCGTCCGTCCGGTATGAAGGATCCTTACACCCCTCATCCGGGGCTCAGGGCGCGTTGTGCGGCGCGCCCGCGCGTACGTACCTCCCCCTGACGGGCGGGCCAACCGCCTAGTACAGGGAACGTGCGCGGTGCCCGCCCACCCCTCCTCAACCAGGAGCGGCCACCCTCAACTGATGAAGACTTAAGGGGTCAAACCAAATGGCAGCGGAGATCGTCAATCCTCGCAGCGACAGCGGTACGGAGAGTGCTCCCGGGGATTCCGGTGAGCCCTTCGATCCGGCCTTCGCGCTGCACCGCGGCGGCAAGATGGCCGTCCAGGCCACTGTGCCGGTGCGGAACAAGGACGACCTGTCCCTCGCGTACACCCCGGGCGTCGCCAAGGTGTGCACCGCGATCGCCGAGCAGCCGGAACTCGTCCACGACTACACCTGGAAATCGCAGGTCGTGGCCGTTGTGACGGACGGCACGGCTGTGCTCGGCCTCGGTGACATCGGCCCGGAAGCCTCGCTCCCCGTGATGGAGGGCAAGGCGATTCTGTTCAAGCAGTTCGGCGGCGTGGACGCGGTGCCGATCGCGCTCGCGACCACGGACGCCGACGAGATCGTGGAGACCGTCGTCCGGCTCGCCCCGTCTTTCGGCGGGGTGAACCTGGAGGACATCTCGGCGCCGCGGTGCTTCGAGATCGAGCGCAAGCTCCAGGAGCGGCTCGACATCCCGGTCTTCCACGACGACCAGCACGGTACGGCGATCGTCACTCTCGCGGCCCTGCGCAACGCGGCGAAGCTGACCGGCCGGGGTCTGGGCGACCTGCGCGCCGTCATCTCGGGAGCCGGCGCGGCGGGTGTCGCCATCGCGAAGTTCCTGCTGGAGGCCGGGATCGGCGATGTCGCGGTCGCCGACCGCAAGGGCATCGTCAGCCGGGACCGCGAGGACCTCACGCCGGTGAAGCGCGAGCTCGCCGAGATCACGAACCGCGCGGGTCTCTCCGGCTCGCTGGAGGCCGCGCTGGCCGGAGCGGACGTCTTCATCGGCGTCTCCGGCGGTACGGTGCCGGAGCCGGCGGTCGCCTCGATGGCGAAGGACGCGTTCGTCTTCGCCATGGCCAACCCGAACCCGGAGGTCCACCCGGACGTGGCGCACAAGTACGCCGCGGTCGTGGCCACGGGCCGGAGCGACTTCCCGAACCAGATCAACAACGTGCTCGCCTTCCCGGGCATCTTCGCGGGGGCCCTCCAGGTCCGCGCGTCCCGGATCACGGAGGGCATGAAGATCGCGGCGGCGAACGCGCTGGCGGACGTGGTGGGCGACGAGCTCGCCGCGGACTACGTGATCCCGTCGCCGTTCGACGAGCGGGTCGCCCCCGCGGTCACCGCGGCCGTCGCCGCGGCGGCCCGTGCGGAGGGCGTCGCCCGCCGCTGATGTTCTCTCCGGGGGCCGACGTCCCCGGACCTCCACGGTCCCGGCCGCCCTGTGGCGCCCGGGACCGTGGCGTTTGCGGGGAGCCGCCGGGGCCGAAGAGGGTGTGCGTCACACTCGTGCGCGGTTCCGCCGCGCACCGGTCCGCCCTATCGTCAAGGTCATGTTCGCTGCCTACGCCGCCCGCATCGACCGTGACCAGCCGCTGAGCGGCCTCGAACTGGGGGAACGCCCCGCTCCTGAGGCACCGCCCGGCTGGACGGTCGTCAACGTCAGGGCCGCCTCGCTCAACCATCACGATCTGTGGTCGCTGCGCGGCGTCGGTCTGTCCGAGGACAAGCTCCCCATGATCCTCGGCTGCGACGCCGCCGGCGTCGACGCGGACGGCAACGAGGTGGTGCTCCACTCGGTCATCGGCCAGACCGGTCATGGCGTGGGCCCGCGTGAGCCCCGCTCCATCCTCACCGAGCACTACCAGGGAACGTTCGCCGAGCAGGTCGCCGTGCCCGTGTGGAACGTCCTGCCCAAGCCGAAGGAGCTCTCCTTCGAGGAGGCCGCCTGCCTCCCCACCGCCTGGCTGACGGCGTACCGCATGCTCTTCACCAACGCCGGAGTGCGGCCCGGGGACTCGGTCCTCGTGCAGGGCGCGGGCGGCGGTGTCGCGACCGCCGCGATCGTTCTGGGCAAGGCGGCGGGACTGCGGATGTACGCGACCAGCCGCGACGAGGCCAAGCGGAAGCGGGCGGTCGAGCTCGGCGCGGTCGACGCCTTCGAGCCGGGCGCGAGGCTGCCGCAGCGCGTGGACGCCGTCATGGAGACGGTCGGAGCGGCCACCTGGTCGCATTCGGTCAAGTCGCTGCGCCCGGGCGGCACGCTGGTGATCTCCGGCGCGACGAGCGGCGACCGGCCCTCGCACGCCGAGCTGACCCGGATCTTCTTCCTGGAGCTGAAGGTCGTCGGCTCGACGATGGGCACGAAGGACGAGCTGGAGGATCTGCTCGCCTTCTGCGCGGCGACCGGGGTGCGCCCGGTGATCGACGAGGTGCTGCCGCTGGACCGGGCGCGGGAGGGCTTCGAGAAGATGGCGTCCGGTGAGCTGTTCGGGAAGGTTGTCCTGACGAACTCTTGATGGTTCGTCAGATGTCTTGATGGGATCTCCGGCACTGCCGTCGCACCGTGCCGGAGGTCGCCATGCACCGCCTTCTTGCGTTTGCCGCCTGCTCCGTCGTCCTGGCCGCGGGGACACCGCCCGCCCATGCGGACGGCCTGGCGCCGGGCATACCCCGGCTGACCGACGACCGCGAAGCCGGGAGCGCGGGTGACGGTGACGGTCGGCCGGGGGTGACGGTGACGGCGGGCGGGCCGTGCGC
The DNA here is from genome assembly GCF_055585225.1 of Streptomyces sp. NPDC053673. Classification (NCBI taxonomy): domain Bacteria; kingdom Bacillati; phylum Actinomycetota; class Actinomycetes; order Kitasatosporales; family Streptomycetaceae; genus Streptomyces; species Streptomyces sp. NPDC053673. The sequence continues at coordinate 119,691 of NZ_JBVJKN010000011.1, forward strand.
ACAACTGCTGTCGCTGCACGGTCCCGCCCCGGGTCCGGTCGCCGGGAACCGGTCAGCTCCCGACGCGCAGCAGCGCGGTGATGTGCGCTGCCGCCGTGGAGAGATGGCGACGGGCCTCGCCCAGCTGGGCCGGCGTCACGCCGTGGTCGCGGGCCGCGTCGCGGATGTCGTCGCGGAAGCGGTCGAGGAGGCGCTCCAGATCGCGGGCGGGGTCGCCCGTGTCGGGGGTGTCCTTCCCCCAGTCGGGGTTCGCGCCGGACGGGTCCGGCTTGACGTACGGGGGCCACGCCGTGCCGCGGGCCATACCGCCCAGCTGGGAGGTCAGTTCGGCGAGTCCTTCCCGCAGGCCGGTCGGCCAGTCGCCCCGCACGAAGTGCCCCTGAACCTGGTCCTGGACCTGACGGGCGATCCGCTGGATCTCCTCCCGCGCCTGCTCCTGTGCCTCCTTGGCCTGGCGGCGCGCGGTCTTCGCGTCCTCGCGCGCCCGGCGGGACTCGTCCTTCGCCCGGCGGGCCTGCTCCTTCCACTCCTCCCTCGCGCGCCGCAGCTCCTCCTTCGCGGCCCGCCACGCCTCCTTGTCGCCGAAGTCGCCGACATCGCCGAAGTCACCCAAGGGCGACTGCCCCTTGCCGGTGTGCCCCGTGCTGTGCCGGTTCTCCGTCGCCGCGGCCCGCATCTCGCTGCGCAGCTTCCCCGCCGCGCCCCGCACGTCGTCGCGGATCTCCGCGGCGAGTTCGGAGACGGACTCGCGGATCTCCAGTTCGAGGTCGGCCAGCTCCCCGCTGCGGCCGGCCAGTTCCTCGCGGCCGGCGTCGGTGATCGAGTACACCTTGCGGCCGCCCTCGGTGGCGTGCGTGACCAGGCCCTCGGCCTCCAGCTTGGCCAGTCGCGGATAGACGGTGCCGGCGGACGGTGCGTACAGCCCCTGGAAGCGCTCCTCCAGCAGCCGGATCACCTCGTAGCCGTGGCGCGGGGCCTCGTCGAGGAGCTTCAGCAGATACAGGCGGAGGCGGCCGTGGGCGAAGACGGGCGGCATGTCAGAGCACCTTCCCTGTCTTGTCGGACGAGCCGTTCGAGCGGTTCGGGTCGTTCAAGCCGTCCGGGTCGTTCAAGCCGGCCGGGGCATACGGGCCGTCCGGGCCGTGCATGTCGTACGGATCGTCCGTCTGCGGCGGGCGTCGAAGCAGGGCGATGGCCCCGGAGACGGTCGTGGCCTTGAGCGTGCCTTTGCCGGACCCGAGCGTGCCGGTGATCTTCTTGGCGCCCCACTGTCCGCTGACCCGCAGGTCCTCGAACGCGTTGGAGACGGCCCCGCTCGTGGTGCTGGCCTCGACGTGCGCGTCCGCGGGGTGCGGCAGCCGGATCGCGACCTCGCCGGAGACGCTGGTGACCCGGATGTCCGTGGGCGTCCCGTCGACGTCGATGACCATGTCGCCGCTGAGGGAGTCCGCCCGTACGGACGAGCCCGCGCCCTCGATCACGGTCAGATCGCCGGAGACGGAGCTGAAGCGCAGATCGCCGGTGACCGACTGCGCCTCCAGGCTGCCGGAGACCGTCTCCGCACGGACCGTGCCGGACAGCCCGACGAGCGTGGTGTCGCCCCTGATTCCGCGTACGTCCGTGCGCCCCCGGATGCCGGAGACGACGGCCCCGGCGCCGACGACGCCGACCTCCACGCTCGCCGCGGCGGGGACGGCGAGGGACACCACGGCGTTGTGGTGCCAGCCCTTGCGGTCGAGCAGCTTGAGGAAGCCCTTCCAGGGCAGGTCCTCGTAGGCGACGGAGAGCGTGGAGCCGTTGCGCGTCACAATCAGCGGCGGGCCGTCCAGCTGGGTGACCTCGAGGCGCGTGGAACTCTCGTCGGTGCCCACGACGTTCACCGTTCCATTGACGATGCGCACATTGAGGGCCGTGACGGGCTCGTCGAAGGTGAGCTTCTTCGGCTCGGCGACTTCCCACGTCGAGTCTGGCATGGTGCGACCTCCTCGGGCCTGGACGCAACATATCGCGTCTCATGGCAACACGATATATCGCGGATGGGGGAAGTCAAGAGTGATCGTGGAGTCCTCGGGTCCGTCCGGTGGATCAAACGGTGCGAACCCTCGCGGCAAAGGGGGACAAAGTGGCCTAGTGCCCCTCCCGGCAAGCTTTGCCCTGTCGCGCCGTCCGGCACGCACCCTCGCTGCGTTGGCCAAAAGCCCTGGTAGCTCCGCTACAAGGACTTCCGGCCGCCTTGCGATGCTTCCCCTCGGCCCTGCGGGCCTGGGGAGACCCCATGCACCGGACGACGCTCCTCGACGGGCAAACATTGCCGGTCGCGGCACTAGCGTGTGGGGCATGAACGCGACATCCGCGGGCGCCCTGCTGCTCTGCCGGGCCGAGTCGGCCGCCGTGCGGCCCTCGGCCCCTCTGCTGCGTGAGCGGCTCCTGCTGGCTGCCGCCGGCGACGGCTGGAGCGTGCTCGTCCCTGAGGGCACGCCCTGGCTGAGCGGCGCGGAACCGGTCGAGCGGGTCCTCTCCGGATGGGCCGCGGCGCTCGCGGTCGGCACGAACTGGCCCGTGCTGGCCCTGTGGTGGGACGCGAACCGGGCCGGCTTCACCCTTGCCGCGGGCTTCCGCCGCACCGTCGGCTACGTCTGGCTCGCGGACGGCACCCCGGTCGGTGAGGACGAGGCCATGCGCACGTTCGCGGCCCGGCTCGGGCTCGACCCGGTCCTGGACATCCAGGAACTGGAGCCGCTCACCCGTCCCGACCGCGATGCGGACGGCCGCGCCCGGCTCCGGGGGCTCGTCGCCGTACTGTCCCGCACCGGCCTCAGCCTGCCCGCGGGCCTCGCCCCCGGCGAGCCGGCCGACCGTCTCCGTGCCGCCGCCAGGCCCCTCGCGGAGACCGAGCAGGCCGAGGAGGAGGAAGCGCACGGCCTGCGCGATGCCGTACGGGGCGGAACTCGACGCCGCCCGGCGCCTTCCGGGGCCCGGGTACTGGCCGCTGCTCAGATCGCCGCCGGCCTGCCGCTGACCGCGTGGGGGCTGGCCCGCCGCAGCGCGGGCTGGACCACGGCCGGCGCCATTCTGCTGGTCCACGGCCTGCTCGGCCTGGCCAGGGCCCGCGCCTGACGCGCGGCCCGGCGAGGGCGCGGCCGGCAGACCCCGGCCGTCGTGGACGGAACGAGGACAACCGTGCCGGACAGCCCTCGGGTGGTCGTGGACGGAGCGAGCACACCCCGTGCCGGACAACCTTCGGGCGGTCGTGGACGGAGCGACAACACCTGTCAGGACGGCCGCCCGGTCGGCCCCTCGGGTCGCCGTGGTCGCGAGCCCCTTGCCCGTCCTCCACCCGCCCTCTACTCGTCCCTCTACTCGTCCTCGTCCTCGTCGTCGAGCCGCGCCAGCCAGGTGGCCAGCCGCTCGACCGGAACCTCGAAGTCGGGGTTGAGATCGACGAACGTACGCAGCTGTTCGGCGAGCCACTCGAAAGTGACCTCCTCCTCGCCGCGCCGCTTCTCCAGTTCCTCGATGCCACGGTCGGTGAAGTACATGGGAACAAGCGTAGGACGTGGCAGGCGGGTCTCTCCCACATCCCCCTGTGCACGGCCGCCCCGGACCCCGAGAGGCCGCGGGTCCCGGGGGCCAAGATCCCCGCGTGCCCTTCCGGCGGCCCGTTCAGAACCGGTCCGCCCCGCCCGGCGTCCTGCTCCGTGTACCTCCCATCGGCTCCGTACGGGGGCTAATCTGCGGGGAGTTGGGGGAACGGGGGTTGCCATGGGTGACAGTGAGGCCCGCATCACGCGCATCGTGCTGCCGGACGGCACACCGGTCTGGGCGCGGATCTCCGGCGCCGAGGAGCTGGAGCGCCCCGGTGCGCCGGCGGGGCTGTCGTACAGCGATGTCGGATTCGCCGAGCAGGTGCAGGCCAGGGTCGAGAGCCTGCAGGGCGTCGTGACCGGTGTCGCGCGTTCGCTCGCCGAGCCCCTGCGGGCCGTGCGGCCGGACGAGGTCAGCGTCGAGTTCGGCATCGAGCTCACGGCCAAGGCGGGCAAGGTCGTCGGGCTGCTCGCGGACGGCGAGGCGAAGGGCGCCATCAAGGTCACGCTCACTTGGAACGGCGGCCCGCCACTCGACACACCGCCCCCACCGCCCGCGCCCCCCGTGCCCGCCCAGGCCGCCGCCCCGCCCATGCCTGCCGCCCCGCCACCGGGCGCATCCCCCGGCGCGGCGGCGCACCCGGACGGGGCAGCCCCGTCCGACGGCGGCGGATCATGACGGACGGGTCGGCGCGGGGCGCAGGGGGCGTCCCCGACCACACACGCCGTGCGCTGCTGAACCTCGTGATGGCCGCGACCGTACGAATCCATGGGAACCAGCCGGGGTATGCCCCTGACGGATCCGGCGGCGGCTTCCTGGGGAGCGGCTTCTTCATCGCCCCGAGCTGGGTCCTCACATGTGCGCATGTGGCGATGCGGGGGGAGGGGCGCGCGGTGGACGTGGTCTTCGAGACCGGACCCGGCAGCGGCGAGACCACCGTCGCCGGCACGGTGGTCGCCGCCCTGCCCGAGACCCCGGGCAGCCGGCCGGCGTACGGCCCGCCCGCCGGCTGGCCCCCGCCCGACCTCGCGCTCATCCGGCTGCTGCGGCCCGTCGAGCACGCCTGTGTGTACGTCACCGAGCGCCCGACGGCCCTGCTCGAAGGCGGCACGGTCCACTACGCGGGCTGGACCGTCGTGGACGGAGAGCCCAAGCGGCTCACCGGGCGGTGCGAGGTCATGGGGACCTACGGCGGCTGGGCCGACGCCGACGAACAGATCCGGCTCGACGGGGACTGGCTGGTTCCCGGCGTCTCCGGCTCGCCGGTCGTCGATCTCGCACGCGGCGAGGTCGTCGGCGTACTCAAGTCACGTACCGACGGCGGCCAGGGCGGCACCTCCATCGGGGTCGAACGGCTGCGCTCCCTGCCCGTGCCCACCGCAGCGGTCGCATCCGAGTCGGACGACACCTATCAGGCCGTCTTCCACGCCCATGACCGCTACCACGCCGACCGGCACACCAGCCCCGTCGGCACCGACCACACCTGGGCCGACGCACAGAGCGAACTACGCGCGGGCGCCGGCCGCGCGCTCAATCCGCGGCAGCGCATCGACCTGCTCGGACGGCTCGCCGAGTTCCCGCCCCCGGTCAGCACCCGCAGCCTCCTCGACCAGCTCGAGCGGCTCCCGGGCAGCCATCCGCGCGACCACCGTCCCGCGCCGCGCGGCTGGCGCGACGGGCTCGGCGCGCTGTACGACGCCCGGGGCGGGGACAGCGCGCTTGAGCTGGTCCTGCGCTACTGCATGAGCGTCATCGCCGCCGACCGGCCCTATGCCACGCCGTCCACCATCACCGCGGAGAAGTCCCTGTGGGAGTGGGTGAAGCGGATCGCCGAGGAACGCCTCTCCCGGGAGTTCCGCAACGAGCTCACTCTGCTCTGGCACACCGGCCGCCACCGCCCGGACCACGAACACCGGCGCGCGCCGCTGTCCCTGCACGATCTGGTCCGGCGCGCGGACGAACGCCCCTTCGTGCTGCTGGAGCTGGAGCCGCGCGGCTGGGAACGGGACCGCTACGACTGGCGCATCGGCGTCTCACGCCACACCGGGGACGTCCTGCCGGTCGCCGAGGACAGCCACGGCACCGCCCTCGAAGTGCTCCCCGCGCGGATCGCCGCGCCGCTGACCGAGGCGTTCCGGCGGTGCGACGAGCCGGACAGCCCCGCCGTCCTCCAGGTCGCCGTGGTCCGGGCGCTGCTCGGCCTCGATGTCGACAGGTGGCACGTACCGCCGGACGGGCCGCCGCTCGGGGTGGCGCGCCCCGTGGTCGTCCGCTGCTCCGACCTCCCGCCCCCGCTGACGGACGACGAGGCGGCGGAGCGCCTCGCGCGCTGGAACCGTACGCGGAACGCTCTGACGCGGTCCGCGGTCGTCGACTGCGAGGACGGACTGCGGGTACCCGTACCGGAGGCGGCGGAGCTGCGTTCGCTGGCGCACGGGACGGTGCCCGTGCTCTGCCGGTACGGCGCCGGGCCGGAGCCGGACGACGCCGCAGGGCTGGTGCGGGTGCTCGACGGCGGCTTCGGAGTCGCCCTGTGGCGGCGCGCCAACGGCAGGCCGGCCACGGTCTGCACGGAGTTCCACCGACGGTCGGCCGACACCGTCGCCGAGGCGGGGACCGCCGACCAACTGCCGCGGAAGGTGCATGAACTGAGACGGGGGGTGCATGCGGGCCGTACGGAGACGTACTGGTCGGACGGGGTCGCGCTGTTCTACGACGATCCGCACCATCCGCTGCCCGGCTCCGGCCAGTTCCTGGAGGCCCCGTGAACCGCGCGGCCGGCCATCCCCTTACGGGGGGTACAACGGATCGCTACCGTAAGGCACGTTCGGCTGCTGCCCCCTGCGGACGAGTGACGACGAGGAAGACGCTATGAGCGAACCAAGCGAGTGGCTCATCTACCGAGGGGCCGGCGAACCTCACGAGGGCATCGAGCACCTGCCGCCACCGCCGCCCTGGCGGGACTTCGCGGGCCGCCACGTGGTCGGCGCGGACGGCGAGCCGGGCGAGCACACGGACGGCTCGGCCGACCGCAGGCTCGGCGGCTACCGGCACGTGGCCGAACTGCACCGGCCGGGCGCCGAGGAGCTCGAAATGATCAACGCTGCGCTCTATCTGCGGCGTCCGCTGCTCGTCACCGGAAGCCCCGGCGCGGGCAAGAGCACCCTGGCCCACTCCGTCGCCCATGAGCTGGGCCTCGGCAGGGTGCTGCGCTGGCCCATCGTCAGCCGGTCCACTCTCCAGGACGGGCTGTACCACTACGACGCGATCGCCAGACTTCAGGACGTCCAGATCGCCGCGCACAGCGTTGCGCGGGAGCCCGGGTCCGGACCGGCCGACGACATCGGCAGCTACATCCGGCTGGGCCCGCTGGGCACCGCTCTGCTGCCCGCGGACCGGCCGCGCGTCCTGCTCATCGACGAGCTGGACAAGAGCGACATCGACCTGCCGAACGACCTCCTCAATGTGCTGGAGGAGGGCGAGTTCGGCATCCCCGAGCTGGAGCGGATCGCCGACCGGCTGCCGGACGGCCGCGCCGAGGTCCTCACCGACGACGGCACCAAGGCGACCGTGACCGGCGGCCGGGTGCAGTGCCGGGCCTTCCCGTTCGTCGTCCTCACCAGCAACGGTGAGCGCGACTTCCCGGCGCCGCTGATGCGCCGCTGCATCCACCTGGAGCTGGGCCGCCCCGACCATCAGCGGCTCGCCACCTTCGTACGCGCCCACCTCGGCGACGAGGCGGCACGCTCCGGCGAGGATCTCATCGCCCACTTCCTGGAGCGCTCGCGCAGTGAACTCCTCGCCACCGACCAGCTGTTGAACGCCATCTATCTCACCGACGCCGCCGCACCGGCCGGCCGCGACCGCCTGGCCGACCTGCTCATCCAGCGACTCGACCGGCCGAGGTGATCCTCTGATGCCCGACGCAAGCGCACGGCACGGACCCGCCGGCCCACCGGTGGACGAGGGGGCGCGGTCCTACGACGGCGGGCTGCTGCCCGCGCTCGTCGCCCGGCTGCGCGAAGCCGGCCTCGACCCCGACGCCGAGCAGCTCTGCGACGCCCTCTGGCTGGCCCGGTGGACCCGGCGCCCGGAGCCGCCGCCGGAGCCCGGCATGCAGCCCGGAGCGATCCGCCCGGGCCCGCAGGAGGGGGCGACGCCGTCGGCCACCGCCTCACGAGCACCCGCCGCGGCCCCGGACGCGCCGGACGACGACGCCCCCGCGCCCCCGCCGCACGTCATGGGCGACGACCGGCTCATCGCCCTGTACCCCGTGCCGCGCCAGGAGGTGCCGCCCACGGCCCGCGCGACCGGATCCGCCGCGCTCACCGTCGGCGTACCGGCCGCCCCCACGCTCCCCGCGCCGCTCGAACTGCAGCGCGCCCTGCGCCCGTTGCAGCGCTACCGGCCCGCCACGCCGCCGCTGCGCACCACCCTGGACGAGAACGCGACCGCGGAGGAGAGCGCCCGCGCGGGCGGGCTGATCATCCCCGTGTTCCGCGGCGTCTCACGGGCGGACGCGCTGCTGCAGTTCGTCATGGACGCCTCCTCGTCGATGCGCGTGTGGGACCGGCTGTTCGGTGAACTCCAGCAGATCTTCGGCCGGCTGGGCGCCTTCCGGGATGTCCAGGTGCGCTATCTGCACCAGGGGCCCGACGGCTCGCCCGTGGTCAGCCGCAGTCTCGATGCGGCCGCCGCGCCGCTGCACTCCGCCGACCGGCTCAGCGATCCCACGGGCCGCCGAGTCACCGTCATGCTCAGCGACTGCGCGGGACCCCTGTGGCACAGCGGACGCGCCCACCGGCTGCTGCACCAGCTGGCACGGCAGGCGCCCGCCGCCGTCGTGCAGCCCCTGCCGCAGCGCCTGTGGAGCCGTACGAGACTGCCCGTCACCTACGGTGTGCTCTCCCGCGGCGAAGGCATCGCCGGCGCGGCCGTCCTGAAGGTCACCGACGAGGCCGCGGCGCCGCCCCGGCCGGTCCACGGCGAGCTGCCGGTCCCCGTACTGCCGCCGGTCGCGGGCGCGCTCGGCGCCTGGGCCAGGCTGCTGTCGGGCACCGGCGCGGGCCGGGTCTCCGGCGCGGTCGGCTGGGTGCGTACGGACCATCCCGCCGCGCCGGCCGCCCGCCCCGGCCCGAGGCCCTCCTCCCTCCGGCTGGTCAGCGCCTTCCGGTCGGCGGCCTCCCCGGCCGCGGGACAGCTCGCGGTCTATCTGGCCGCGGCCCCGCTGTATCTGCCCGTCATGCAACTGGTGCAGCGGACCATGCTGCCCGACTCGGGGCCCTCCGAGCTCGCCGAGGTGCTGCTGAGCGGACTGCTGTCGCGAGCCAAGGGCGACGGCCGGGACGACGGACAGTGGTACGAGTTCGCCCCGGGCGTCCAGGAGGCGCTGCTCGGACCGCTTGGGCGGGACGAGGCGCTGCTCGTGCTCAAGCACTGCTCGGAGTACATCGAGCAGCGCTTCGGCAAGGGCGGGCCGAACTTCCCGGCCCTCGCCCTTGCCCAGCTGGACGACGGCAGGCACAGCCCGTACCCGCCCGGCGGCCCGGACGACGACGGCGGCGAGAACGGCGAGAACGACAACGGCAAGCAGCGCGTTCCGCACCCCTTCGCCGAGGTCGCGGCACGCGTCCTGGAACGGTTCATGCCGCTTCCCGAGCAGTTCGCGCCGTACGGGAGCGTCGAGCGGCCCGACCCCGGCCGGACGACACACGCCGCAGTGGAGCGTGCCCGCACCCTGCTGCGGCAGTTCGAGTCGGACGGCATGGTGCAGTACCTGATGGACGCGGTACAGCTGCTGCGTGGCGCCACGGAACGCGATCAGCGGGCGAGTTCCGACCCCGAACTGTGGGCGGAGTTCGCGCGCTGCCTGCTGCGGCTGTGGGAGGTCCAGGGCGGCAGCGAGCTGCTGCGGGAGGCCGAGCGCGCGGCGGAACGGGCCTCGGCGTATCCCGGTGCCGTACGTGAACGGGCCGTCCTGGCCAAGGTCCTGCACGCCGCGGCCGACGACCGGCGGCGCCGCGGCGACCGGCGCGGCGCGCTGGAGCTGCTGCGCCGCGCCGACCGTGAGTACACGGCGGCCTGCGCCGCGCCCGGTCTGGACTCCGCGGAGGCCCTGCGGCTCACCCTGGAACGGGTGCGCGCGCTGGAGTCCCAGTGGCGCCTCGGCGGTGACACCGCCCTGCTGCAGGGTGCCGTCGGCATGCTGGAGGCCTTCGCCGACGTCTGGCCCGACCAGGAGAACCGGCCGGTGAGTCTGCCGCTGGCGCACGGCAGGACGCTGCTGCGGCTCTCCGGGGCGACGGCAGACGCCGAGCAGTCCCTGGTGTACGCGGGGCAGGCGGCGCGTTCGCTGCGCAAGGCGTTCGTCGCGGACGGCGGCGGGCAGACCGCGGGCGGCCGCCAGCGGATCCTGCTGGACCTGGTGGATGCCCTGCTGCGGTCCGGCGACGGTGTGGACGAGGCCGAGACCCTGATCGAGCAGGCGCTCGAGACGGTCCAGGAGCCGCGGCTGCGCGCGTCGCTGCAGACGAGGGCGGGCCGGGCCGGTGTTCACCAGTACGACCGGTCCGGTGATCCGGCCCGGCTCGAACGGGCCGCCGAGTCGTTCTCCCGCGCCGCGCGCGGCGTCCCGCGCGACTCCCAGGCGCATGCCGATCTGCTGGCCGAGTGGGGCAGCGCCCTGTTGCGCCGCGCGGAACTGACGGACGGCCGGGCGCACATCGGCACAGCGGTCCGGGTGCTGCGGGACTGCCGTACGGAGACGGCGGCGGGCAGCGCGCACCAGGCCGAGCGGCTGCTGATGCTGGGCCGGGCACTGATGCTTCGGCACCGGGCGACGGACGACCGGGTGGATCTGCGCGAGGCCGAGCATCTCTTCGGGCTCGCGGCGCAGGAGGCGCGCGATCCGCTGATCGCGGCGGACTGCTGGCTGGAGCTCGGCAGGTCCCATCTGGCCGCGTACGAGAGCCTGGGCAGACCAGCCCGGCTCGACGAGGCGGCCGAGGCGTTCCGCGGCGCCGCGGAGTCCGCCCGGGCGGCCGAAGCGGAGCTGGAGAATCCACAACTGCGCGAAGACGCCGTGGTGTTGGGTGCTAGGGCCAACCACTGGCGGGGTAGGACGTATGAGGAGGCGGGCCGGCCGAGGGCCGCACGTGAGGCGTACCGGGCCGCCGCCCGGGAGTGGCGCAAGCTGCCGGACGGCGGCGGAGCGGAAGGCGCAGCCACCGCGGAGCGGCTGGCCGAGCTGGAGCGATGAGCGCGGGTCCGCGGCACACGGGGCGCGGACAGGGCAACGGGGAGGCGTGATGAGCGAGTCGGTGCACGAGGGCGCGGCGGGACCGGACGAGCCACGGGGCGAGCTGCCCGATCTGCTGAGCCTCGACCTGGAGGAGCTGCGGACGCTGGACCACCCGGTGCTCTCCGAGGTGCTGGAGGATCTGCGGGGCCGCGCCGAGCGGCCGCGGGAGATGCTCTGGGGCTTCACCAACGCGTTCTGAGCCGCACGGTTTCGGCCCGGGACTCCGTCGAACAGGACAACCTTCCCTGGTGCGGGTTTGCCCGACGGGCCCGCCAGGGATACTCGCCTCGGACCGGCAGCGGGGGCCGTCCCACGGTACGTGAAGCATGGGGGTGCCGGAGTGTCTCGTCGGACGATGCCCCGTGTGCCGTTCGGGCAGTTCATCGTCAAGGCGCACGGCCGCTGCAATCTGGCCTGCCGGTACTGCTACCTCTACGCGGGCCCGGACCGCACCTGGCAGGACCGGCCGGCGGCCGCGTCGCCCGCGGTCCTCGACCGCACCGCGTCCCGGATTGCCGAGCATGCCGAGGCGCACGCCCTGCGCGAACTCTCGCTCGTCCTGCACGGCGGCGAGCCGCTGCTCGCCGGCGCCGGGCGGCTCGCGGCCTTCACCGAGCTCGTACACGACCGGGTGCCGGCGCGCTGCACGGTCCACGCCACCGTGCAGACCAACGCGACCCTGCTCACCGACGCCCGCGTCAGCACCCTCGCCCGCCACGGCGTACGCATCGGTCTCAGCCTCGACGGCGGCCTGGCCGCGCACAACACCCGGCGCACCGACCACGCGGGACGGCCGTCCTGGCCCGCCGCCTCGCGCGGGGCCCGGCTGCTCGCCGAGCACCATCCGGACGCGTACGCGGGCATCCTCACGGTGGTCGACCCGCGGACCGACCCCGTCGAGATGTACGAGTCACTGCTCACGCTTGAGCCCCCGGCCGTGGATCTGTTGCTGCCGCACGGCAACTGGACGAGTCCGCCTCCGGGCCTCGGGACGCCTGCGGGCTTCGCCCCCGGACCCCCGGTACGGCCTTCGGCCGAGTCGTCAGTCTCCCCCAAAGCTTCGCCTGGGGGGACCCCCGGACGGACTCAGAAGGCCCCCTACGGGGACTGGCTCGTCGCCGTCTTCGACCGGTGGTGGCCCGCCGGGCGGCGCGAGACCCGGATCCGGCTCTTCGAGGAGTGCATCGCCCTGCTCCTCGGACTGCCCGGTGCCACCGAATCCCTCGGGCTCGACCCCGTCAACGCCGTCGTCGTCGAGACCGACGGCGCCATCGAGCAGGTCGACTCGCTCAAGTCCGCCTACGACACGGCCGCGGCCACCGGACTGGACGTCTTCCGCCACACCTTCGACGACGCGCTGGACCACCCGGGGATCGCCGCCCGGCAGGCGGGTGCGGCCGCCCTCGCCGCGGAGTGCCGCGCCTGCCCGCTGCTCACCGTCTGCGGTGGCGGCCACTACGCCCACCGCTACCGGGCGGGAGGCGGCTTCACCAACCCGTCGGTCTACTGCGCCGACCTCGACCGGCTGATCCGTCATGTGGCGGGCCGGCTGGCCGGCGCCACCGCGGGTGTCGTCCGGTGAGCCCCGCGCTCCCCGAGCGGGTCCTGCGCGAACTCGGCCGCACCGAAGGCGGGGCCGAGGCCCTCGGCCTGCTCGTACGCGACCAGCACACGCGCCGGCTCGTACTGCTGCGGGCACTCCTCGACGCGGCGCGGGCCGCCCCGGCCGACGTCTGCCCACCGCAGGCGCTGCGGCGGCTGAACGAGGACTGGGCGCTGCTGGAGGCCGCCGACCGCGCGGACCGGGGCGCCGTGCGGGCCCTGCTGCTCCATCCGCTGACCGGCCCCTGGGCGCAGCGGTGTCTGCACGGACTGACCGGTCCTTCACCGGATCCTCAACTCCCAGTGGATCTGGACCACTTCGGAGCGCTGGCCGCAGCGTGCGCGATCCGCGCCGGGCTGTCCTTCACGGCCCGGCTCACCGCACACGACGGTCTGCTGGCGCTCCCGGCCCTGGGGAGCCTGCGCGCTTCCTCGGACGGCCCCGTCGATCTCGCCTTCGACGACGGACGATTGACACTGCGCCGGTCCGGAGCCGCGGCGTTCACCATCTCCGTACGGACGGAGTCCGGTGGCGCCGCGCACTGCGACGACCCGCGCTGGCAGTCCGTGCTCACCCTGCCCGCCATGCTGCCGGACGCCGACCCCGTACCCCTGGACGACCTGCATCCGTACCGCACTGCGGACAGCGGCCTGGAGCGGCACGGGCTGAGCGCCGCCGCCGGGCTCGACGACAGCGAGCGCAAGGACTGGGCGGAGGCGTGGTCCGGGGTCGAGCCCCTGCTCCGGATCGGCGGCGAGCACCGCGTCACGGAAGCGGCGGTCCTGCTGCGCTGTCTGGTGCCACTCGCGCCGCCGCCCGGCTCCGGGCCCACCGGCGAGAGCGCCTCGCACTGCAGCGGCACCCGGCGCGAGGCCTTCGGCGCCGTCCTCAGCAGCAAACCGTCCACGCCCGCCTACTTCGCGGCCACGCTGGTCCACGAGCTGCAGCACACCAAACTGGCCGCCCTCTGCGCGCACACCCCGCTGCACCACGAGGACCCCGCGCCCCGGCACTTCGCACCCTGGCGACCCGACCCCCGGCCCTTCGACGGTCTGTTCCAGGGGGCGTACTCGCACCTCGCGCTCGCCGACTACTGGCATCGCTTCGCGCTGGGCGCGCAGAGCGTCCCGCACCGTGACATGGCCTGGGCCGAGCACGCCCGCTGCCGCGAACAGGTCGGAGCGGTCCTCCCCGTCCTCGCGGCCTCCGGGGCGCTCACCCGGGAGGGGAGGACGGTGGTCAACGAGATGATCGCGCTCTACGACCATCTGGCTGATCGTCCGCCCCCTTCGGGGCACTTGGCGAGGGCGGCGGCATATGTCAACACCGCGCGCGTGATCTGGTGCCAGCGCAACGGAACTCAGCGGTGAAGCCGCGTCCCGTTGTATGTTCATAGGGATTGCCACGAAGCAGGGAGACGGTTGAATGCCCGGAGCGCGTAAGCAAGTTGGAGCAACCGGGGCGCGTACCGTCACCATCAGTTTCGCCGGTTTCAACCGGGCCTGGGCAGCCTGGATCGGCGACCGGCTCGAACGGCGGGGCATGCGCGTGGTCTTCCAGCGCTGGGACCCGCCCGTACAGACCCCGCTGGAGGAGAACCTGCAGGACCTGATGCTCGCCCCCGGCCGCATCCTCGTCCTGCTCAGCGACTGGTACTTCCAGCTCGGCCCGCGCAGCCACGAGGAGTGGAACAGGGCGCTGCGCGAGGTGGTCGCCGCCGACCCCGACCGCTTCGCCGCCGTCTCCGTCACCACCTCCACCCTCCCCGCCGCCACCGCCGTCTTCGCCGCCGCCGACCTCACCAACGTCGGCGCGGACGAAGCCGAAAGGCGCCTCCTCGCCCGCCTCGACCTGCCCACCGAACCGCTCGCGGCGCCGGCGGACGCACGCCAGGGCCCCCGCTACCCCGCGGACACCCCCGAGGTATGGGGCGGCGTGCCGCGCCGTAACACCCGCTTCACCGGCCGGGAGAGCCTGCTCAACTCGGCCTACCACGCACTCCAGGAGGCCGGGCCCGGCGCGGGCGTCGTGACCATGCACGGCATGTCGGGCGTGGGCAAGACACAGCTGGCCGCCGAATACGTGTACCGCTTCGGCTCCGAGTACGACGTCGTGTGGTGGGTGTCCGCCGAGAAGCGCGTCACCTACCGGCAGAAGCTCGCCGAACTCGCCCCGGCGCTGGGCCTGTCCACCGGCGCCGAGTACGGCGAGCGGCTGCGCGCCGTCCGTGACGCGCTGCGCCGCGGCGAGCCGTACTCGCGCTGGCTGCTGGTCCTCGACGGGGCCGACGAGCCCGAGCACATCTGGGACCTGGTGCCGATCGGCCCCGGCCACGTACTGATCACCTCGCGCAACCCGGAGTGGAGCGAGCACAACAGCAATCTGCTGGAGGTGCCGGTCTACGACCGCGAGGAGTCCGTCGCCTTCATCCGCCGCCGCGCCCCGCGCCTGACCCACTCCGAGGCCGACCAGCTGGCACACGCACTGGAGGACCTCCCGCTGCTGCTCGACCAGACGGCGGGCTGGCTCAACGACTCCGACATGTCTGTCGAGGAGTACATCGAGCTCCTCGAAGGCGGCATCGACCAGGACGTCGTCAAGGTCTCCGCCGACTTTCCGCTGGCCTTCCAGACCGCGTGGTCGATACTGCTGAACAAGCTCCGCGAGACGGTCCCCGAATCCGTCGACCTGCTGCGTCTGTGCACCTTCTTCGCCCCGGGCTCCATTCCCGTGCGGCTGCTGAAGGAGATGCCCCCCGGCGCGCTCCCGGAGCAGCTGTCCGGGCTGATGAACGACCCGCTGCTGTGGAACAAGGCGATCGCCCAGCTGCGGCAGTACTCGGTCGTGCGGCTGGAGTCGCACGAGTCGCTCGCGGACGAGGCGTCGTCGGCCGGGGAGTCGCTCTATCTGCACCGTATGGTCCACCAGATCGTCCACAAGGACATGCCCGAGCGGGACCGCGACGAGTTCATCGAGGTCGTCCGCAGGGCGCTCGCCGGCGCCGATCCGGGGCGCCCGACCGACACCCGGCTCTGGCCGCGGTACGCGGAGATCACCCCGCACCTGAAGTCGGCCGACGTGCTGGGAAGCACCGACCCCGCGGTCCACACCCTGGTCCTCAACTGCCTGCGCTACATGTACCTCTCCGGCGAGTACCGGGCGGGCATCAAACTCGGCGAACGGGCCATGCGGGCCTGGCAGGAGCTGCTCGGCGAGACCCACCCCAGGATCTGGGACCTCAGCTACCACTACGGCAACCTGAACCGTGCCCTCGGCGACTACGCCGGGACGGAAGCCATCGAGCGCGCCGCCGTCGAGCACCTGCGTGCCGAACGGGGCCCGGAGGACCTGGAGCACCTGCGGGCCGCCGGCGGTCTCGCGGCCGATCTGCGCGGGCTCGGACGGTACGACGAGGCCCTGGAACTGTCCACCTGGCTCCTCACTGCCTACCGGGAGCTACTGGGCGAGCAGGACTCGCGCACCCTCAGCGCGCAGAACAACCTGGCCATGTCCCTGCGGCTGCTCGGCCGGTACTCCGAATCCCTGGAGCTCAACCGGCGCACTCTGGAAGCGCGCAAGCAACTGCTGCGGCCCCGCCACAACTGGACGCTCTACTCGGAGATCAACTACGCCACGGACCTGCGGCTGCTCGGCCGGTACCACGAGGCCGAGTCCCTCCAGGCGCAGAGCGTCCGCGTGCACCGGCTCGTCATGGGCCGGGACAATCCGCAGACCCTGAGGGGTGAGCACAACCTGGCCCTGTGCCACTACCGCATGGGTGACCGCGGAAAGGCCGAGGAGGTCTTCACACGGGTCCTGGAGCGCGCCGAGCGTGTCCTCGGCGAGAACGACCCCCTCACCATGATGTTCGCCGCCAGCCAGTGCTGCTTCGCACGGGAGCACGGAGACATCGACCAGGCCAGGGACATAAGCTCACGCGTCGTCAGCGGCTATGCCGACATGCTCGGTGAGAGCCACCCGTACGTGGCGGGCACCCGGGGCAACCACGCCCTGATCCTGCGCAACGTCGGCGACCGGGAACAGGCGCACGTACTCGTCGAGAACGCGCTCGTCGACATGGAGCGGGCCGTCGGCGAGAACCACCCCTGGACACTGGGCTGCGCCATCAACGCCTCGGCCCTGCGCAACCTGGTGGGCGATCCGGAGAGCGCCGCCGAGCTGACCAGGACCACCATCGAGCGGGCGACCGAGGTCCTCGGCCGGACCCATCCGCTGACCCTGTCCTCGCGGATCGCGTACGCGGCCGACCTGCGCGGCCTGCGGGAGCGGCAGCGGGCCGACAAGGTCGAGGCGGAGGCGCTCGGCGATCTCGCGGCGACGCTCGGACCCCAGCACGTCCACACGGTCTCCGCGCGCTCCCGCAACCGTCCCTACTGGGACTTCGAGCCGCAGACCATCTGACCGGGACACCGTCCGGCACGGCAACGCCGGAGGGCCCGGCCCACGCGATCAGCTCGCGCGGGCCGGGCCCTCCGTTCGTACTCAGGCCTCGAAGACCTCGTTCACCAGCTGCTGCTGCTCAGCCTGGTGCCGCTTCGCCGAACCCACGGCCGGGGACGACGAGTGCGGGCGGGAGATACGGCGCAGGCGCTCGCCGTGCGGGACGTCCGCGCCGACCGCCAGGTCCAGGTGGTCGATCAGGTTGAGCGCGATGAACGGCCAGGCACCCTGGTTCGCCGGCTCCTCCTGGGCCCACAGGTACTTCTCGGCGTTCGGGAACTTGGCGATCTCCTCCTGGAGCTCGGCACCCGGCAGCGGGTACAGGCGCTCCAGACGGATGATCGCGGTGTCCTTGGCGCCGCGCTTCTGACGCTCGGCATCGAGGTCGTAGTAGACCTTGCCGGACGTGAAGACGACCTTGCGGACGGCGGCCGGGTCGACCACGCCCGAATCGACCGCGGTGTCGCCGATCACCGGGCGGAAGCCGCCGGTGAGGAACTCCTCCGCCTTCGACGCCGCGGCCTTCAGACGCAGCATCGACTTCGGGGTGAAGACGATGAGCGGCTTGTGGTGCGGGTTGTGCACCTGCCAGCGCAGAAGGTGGAAGTAGTTCGACGGCAGCGTCGGCATGGCGACGGTCATGTTGTTCTGCGCGCAGATCTGGAGGAAGCGCTCCGGGCGGGCGGACGAGTGGTCCGGGCCCTGGCCCTCGTAGCCGTGCGGCAGGAGCAGGGTGACGCCGGAGGTCTGGCCCCACTTCTGCTCGGCCGAGGAGATGAACTCGTCGACGACGGTCTGCGCGCCGTTGACGAAGTCACCGAACTGCGCCTCCCACATGACCAGCGCGTCCGGGCGGGCCAGCGAGTAGCCGTACTCGAAGCCCATCGCCGCGTACTCGCTGAGCAGCGAGTCGTAGACGTTGTAGCGGGCCTGGTCCTCGGTGAGGTAGAGCAGCGGGGTGTAGTCCTCGTTGGTGTCCTGGCAGACGAGGACCGCGTGGCGCTGGCCGAAGGTGCCGCGGCGGGTGTCCTGGCCCGAGAGACGGACCGGGGTGCCCTCCATCAGCAGCGAACCGATGGCCAGGGTCTCGCCCATGCCCCAGTCGATCGTGCCGTCCTCCACCGAGGCCGCGCGGCGCTGCATCTGCGGCATCAGACGCGGGTGAACGGTGACGTGGTCCGGGATGTTGACCTGCGACTCGGCGATCCGCTTGACGACCTCCTGGGAGACCGCGGTGGTGACCGCCACCGGGAACTCGGCCTGGGCGTCCGGGACATGGGCCGGAGCCGGCTGGCTGGTGGCCTCGCGGACCTCCGCGAAGACCTTCTCCAGCTGGCCCTGGAAGTCCTGGAGCGCCTGCTCGGCCTCTTCCAGCGTGATGTCGCCGCGACCGATGAGCGACTCGGTGTAGAGCTTGCGCACCGAGCGCTTCTTGTCGATCAGGTTCACCATCTGCGGGTTGGTGAACTGCGGGTTGTCGCCCTCGTTGTGACCGCGGCGGCGGTAGCAGATGAGGTCGATCACGACGTCCTTGTTGAACGTCTGGCGGAACTCGAAGGCGAGCCGCGCCACGCGGACGCAGGCCTCCGGGTCGTCACCGTTCACATGGAAGATCGGCGCCTCGATCATGCGGGCCACGTCGGTCGCGTACATCGACGAACGCGACGACTCCGGGGCGGCGGTGAAGCCGACCTGGTTGTTGATGACGATGTGGACCGTGCCGCCGGTGCGGTAGCCGCGGAGCTGAGACATGTTCAGCGTCTCGGCCACGACACCCTGGCCGGCGAAGGCCGCGTCACCGTGCAGGGCGACCGGCAGGACGGTGAAGTCCGTGCCGCCCTTGTTGATGACGTCCTGCTTGGCCCGTGCCACACCCTCCAGGACCGGGTCGACCGCCTCCAGGTGCGAGGGGTTGGCGACGAGCGAGACCTTGATCTGCTCGCCGTCGAGGCCGGTGAAGGTGCCCTCGGCGCCCAGGTGGTACTTCACGTCGCCGGAGCCGTGCATGGACTTCGGGTCGAGGTTGCCCTCGAACTCGCGGAAGATCTGCGCGTACGACTTGCCGACGATGTTCGCCAGGACGTTCAGGCGGCCGCGGTGGGCCATGCCGATGACGACCTCGTCGAGGCGGGACTCCGCCGCGGAGTCGATGACCGAGTCGAGCAGCGGGATGACGGACTCGCCGCCCTCCAGCGAGAACCGCTTCTGGCCGACGTACTTCGTCTGCAGGAAGGTCTCGAACGCCTCGGCCGCGTTCAGGCGGCGCAGGATGCGGAGCTGCTCCTCGCGCTCCGGCTTGGCGTGCTGGCGCTCCACGCGGTCCTGGATCCACTTGCGCTGCTTCGGGTCCTGGATGTGCATGAACTCGATGCCGGTGGTGCGGCAGTACGAGTCGCGCAGCACGCCGAGGATGTCGCGGAGCTTCATCATCGACTTGCCGCCGAAGCCGCCGACCGCGAACTCGCGCTCCAGGTCCCACAGGGTGAGCCCGTGCTCGGTGATGTCCAGGTCGGGGTGCTTGCGCTGGCGGTACTCCAGCGGGTCGGTGTCGGCCATGACATGGCCGCGGACCCGGTAGGAGTGGATCAGCTCGAAGACGCGGGCGGCCTTGGTGACGTCGTCGTCGTGGGAGGCGTCGATGTCCTTGAGCCAGCGCACCGGCTCGTACGGGATGCGCAGCGCCTCGAAGATCTCGTCGTAGAAGCCGTCCTCGCCGAGGAGGTAGTTCGAGACGATCCGCAGGAACTCGCCGGAGGCGGCGCCCTGGATCACCCGGTGGTCGTACGTCGAGGTCAGGGTCATGACCTTGGAGATGCCCAGCTTGTTCAGGGTGTCCTGGGATGTGCCCTGGAACTCGGCCGGGTAGTCCATCGAGCCGACG
Organism: Streptomyces sp. NPDC053673; assembly: GCF_055585225.1. Classification (NCBI taxonomy): domain Bacteria; kingdom Bacillati; phylum Actinomycetota; class Actinomycetes; order Kitasatosporales; family Streptomycetaceae; genus Streptomyces; species Streptomyces sp. NPDC053673. The sequence goes on from NZ_JBVJKN010000011.1 coordinate 139,521, forward strand.
CCCATGATCACCGACTGGCCGGGCATCAGACGCGGCACGGAGTGGACGGTGCCGAGGCCGCCGGGGTTCGTCAGCGAGACGGTGACGCCGGTGAAGTCGTCCATCGTCAGCTTGTTGTTGCGGGCGCGGCGGACGATGTCCTCGTAGGCCTGCCAGAACTCGAAGAAGTTCAGCGTCTCGGCCTTCTTGATGCCCGCGACGACGAGCTGGCGGTCACCGTTCGGCTTCACCAGGTCGATGGCGAGGCCGAAGTTGACGTGCGGCGGCTTCACCAGGGTCGGCTTGCCGTCCTTCTCCGCGTACGACCAGTTCATCGACGGCATGGCCTTGATCGCCTGCACCATCGCGAAGCCGATGAGGTGGGTGAAGGAGATCTTCCCGCCCCGGGCGCGCTTGAGGTGGTTGTTGATGACGATCCGGTTGTCGAAGAGCAGCTTCACCGGGACGGCGCGGACGGACGTGGCCGTCGGCAGGTCCAGCGAGGCGTTCATGTTCTTCGCGACGGCGGCGGAGGGGCCGCGGAGGGTGACCAGCTCAGGTCCCTCCTGAGCCGCTGCAGCGGCCTTGGCCGGCTCGGCCGCCTTGGCGGCGGGCTTCGCCGGGGCCGGAGCGGCGGCGGGCTTGGCCGGGGCGGCAGCGGCCGGGGCGGCGGCGGGCTTCGCCGGAGCCGGGGCGGCGGGAGCCGCGGGCGCGGCAGGGGCCGTGGGGGTCACGGGCGCCGGAGCCTGTGCGGAGCTCGGCGCCGGCGTGCCTTCGGCGGCAGGAGCGGGCTCCGCCGCCCCCGCGGCAGCGGCGCCCGGCTTGTAGTCGGCGAAGAAGTCCCACCAGGCACGGTCGACCGAATTCGGGTCCTGGAGGTACTGCTGGTAGATCTCGTCGACGAGCCACTCATTGGGACCGAACGCGGCAGCGGGGTTCTTCCCCTGCCCGTCTGGGTCGGTCGAAGTGCTCGAGTTACTGGGGGACTGAGACGACACGGCGGCAACCGCCCTCTTCCGCTTCACAAGGTGATGGACAGCGGAAATAAAGGCTACGCCTCCACGGCCGGGAGGTGCAGGCCGGGCGTGGTCATCGTCGCCTAAGTCACACCGGACAGCCGGTTTCGGCGCAGGAAATGGCGGGAAACAAGTGTGGTTCCCCTTTGGTAAGGGTACGCGCGAGCCCGGTCGCGGCCCCCGGGACCGCACCCCTGTGTGCTCCCCGGCCACCGACGCGAAGAACGCGGGCTTCCGGATTGCTTACGCTTCGAACCCTACGTCAACCGCGCTGCTGAGGGATTCCCGGAAGGGTGACCTGGATGCGGCAGCCGCGTTCCGATTCGGCCACCCCGATCCGGCCTCCGTGCAGCTCGACGGCCCAGCGCGCGATCGCCAGGCCCAGGCCCGTACCGCCGTCGCTGCCGGGACCGTGCGGCGACGGGACGCTGCCGCGGTTGAAACGCTCGAAGACCTTGTGCCACTCCGACTCGGGGATGCCGGGGCCCTCGTCCTGCACCTCGAGGTCCAGCGACTCGTCCCCCGGCCCGCGGCGGGCACGGACCGTGACCCGGCCGTGCGGAGGGGAGTGCTTCACGGCGTTGTCGATCAGATTGGCCATCACCTGGTGCAGCCGCTCGGCGTCCGCATGCGCGGTCAGCTCGGGCGGCGAGACGTCCAGATGCAGATGGACGTCCTTGCGGGTGTGGCTGCCGGAGCCGGAGGGCAGCCCGCGCCGGCCGGCCGCCAGATTGGCCTCCTTCAGCACGCCCGACAGATACGGCCAGACCTCGAAGCGCCGCGCCTTGAGCGTGACCACACCGTTGTCGAGCCGGGACAGGTCCAGCAGCGTCTCGACCAGCCGGCTCAGCCGCTCCGTCTGCTTCAGCGCCGTACGCATCGTCTCGGGATCAGCGGCCGAGACGCCGTCCACGACGTTCTCCAGGACCGCGCGGAGCGCCGCGATGGGGGTGCGCAGCTCGTGCGACACATTGGCGACCAGCTCCTTGCGGTGCCGGTCCACGGCCTCCAGGTCGTCGGCCATGCGGTTGATCGTGTTCGCGAGGTCGCCGAGCTCGTCGCGACGGTCCGCGCCGCTCACCCGCCGGGTGTAGTCCCCGTGGGAGATCGACTTCGCCACCGTGTTCATCTCGTCCAGCGGGGCGGTGAGGCCGTGCGCCACGAACTGCGTGATCAGCAGCGTGGTGATCATGGCGAAGACGGTGATGTAGCGCAGCTCCGCACCGGTCCTGATGGCGACCAGTGCCAGCCCCGAAGTGATCAGCACCGACACCACGACCAGGGCGCCGAGCTTGGTCTTGATCGAGATCGCGACCGAGCCCAGCCCGGACCGGAGCCGGCTCGGCCGGCTCATGGCGCCGGGGTCTCCAGCGCGTAGCCCACGCCATGGACCGTACGGATCCGCTCGGCGCCGATCTTGCGGCGCAGCGCCTTGATGTGGCTGTCGACCGTGCGCGTACCGGAGGCGTCCGCCCAGTCCCAGACCTCGGCGAGGAGCTGCTCGCGGGAGAGCACCGCACGCGGGGTGTTCGCCAGGCAGACCAGCAGATCGAACTCGGTGGGCGTGAGGTGCACGTCCTCGCTCTTGACGCGGACCCGGCGCTGGGCGTGGTCGATCTCCAGCTCACCGAGGCGCATGATGCCGCTGCGCGGCGTCACCGCGGCGAGCGCCGCACGCTCCACCCGGCGCAGCAGGACGTGCACCCGGGCAGCCAGCTCACGCATCGAGAACGGCTTGGTCATGTAGTCGTCGGCGCCGACGCCGAGCCCGACCAGCATGTCGGTCTCGTCGTCGCGGGCGGTGAGCATCAGTACCGGAACCGGCCGCTGGGCCTGTACCCGGCGGCACACCTCCAGTCCGTCGAAGCCGGGCAGCATCACGTCGAGAACCATCAGGTCGGGCTGCCAGGCCTCGGCGGCGTCGACGGCCGCAGGGCCGTCCGTCGCCGTCTGGACCAGGAAGCCCTCGGCGCGCAGCCGCGCGCCGATGGCCTCCACGATCGTGGTGTCGTCCTCGACCACCAGCACCCGGCGCTGGGCACTGGCCGTCGAGTACGACGCGGCGCCGTTGTTGCTGGTGTGTGTCTGCTCCATCGCCCCGCCCCTGTCGCGCACTGCGAGCTGCGTGTAGATCGGTGTGTCAGGTCAGTCAGCGTAAAGGCATCGATCGTCTCCCGGCTACGCAGGGCGAACAGCGAGATGGACCACGTCGGGTACGCCTCGGGCAACGTGGATCTCTTCGGTCCTTACCCAGTTGAATCCGGCATTCCGCAATGACTCCTCGAAATCGGCGGACGGTTGTGCGGACCAGACAGCGAGCACGCCCCCGGGGGTCAACCGCCTTGCGCAGGCGGCCAGTCCGGCCGGTGAGTACAGGCTCGTGTTGTCCTCGGTGACGGTCCAGCCGGGGCCGTTGTCGATGTCCAGGCACAGCGCGTCGTACGTATCCGAAGAGTTATGGACGTACTCCACGAGATCCGTGTGAAGAATCACGGTCCGCGGGTCGGCGAACGCGGCGCCGGAGATCTGCCGCAGTGGTCCTGACACGTGCCAGTCGATGATCGCCTGCTCGCGCTCGGCGACGGCGATACGAGACCAGGCGGGCTCGGCCGCGGCATGCGCGAGCGAGAAGCCGACGCCGAGCCCGCCGATCAGCACGGCGGGGTCCCGGCGGGTCCCGAGTGCGGCCAGTGCGGCGTCGATCAGCAGCCGCTCGGAGCGGCCGTCGGAGGTGTCCATCAGGAAGCACCCGTTGGCGATGATCTCGTGGACGGGGCCGCGCGGTCCGCCGCGCTCGCGCAGGACGACCTCGCCGTACGGTCCTTCGCGGCGGTCGAGGGTCCGGGGGCCGGTGGTATCGCTGACGAGTTCCATGGCCCGAGGCTACTGAGACCGGTCGCGCCCCGTCCGGTCATTTCCGGTCGGGCCGGGCACCGCGCCAGGCGTACAGGGCGCATCCGGCGGCGTACGCAGCCGACGCGACAGCCCACGCCGCCGCCTGCGGCCCCGGCTGCACCGACCAGGCCCATACGGCCGCCGCACCGCCGGGGGTGCGTGGCGCCGCCAGATCAGCACACCGGCGCACCCGGTCAGCCCGAGCAGCAGCCGCAGCCACCAGGGGCGTACGGCGGTGCGGTCCAGTTCGGAGTACTGCCGACGCCCCGGATGGCGGGTGAGGTAAGCACGTTGCCCGGCGGGGGACTTGGCCTCCAGGCGGGCAATGTGGCCGCGCTCGCCGTCGGCCGCCCGGTTCACCGGGAACGCGGGACGGGGCCGAGAGGCAGTCCCCTGTGGTGCGCTTCATAGACGGGACGCGTGATGATCGCGTTGGCTGGGCAGGGTTCGGGGGCTGTCGATACGAAGGAGCCTCGCGCGGTGCAGCGGCTTGAGTCACGGGAGCCGGCCGAGTACGCCGGTGCCGAACGGCTGGGCGGTGTCCCGACCCAGCGGACCGCGTCCGCGCCACCGCGCGCCCCGGAGCCCGCGGCCGGACGCACAGGGACGTCCGCGCGCGAGCCCGCGCACGAGACCCCGGCCGGACGCACAAGGACGTCCGCACCCGAACCCGCGCACGAGACCCCGGCCGTGCGGAAGACCCCGTCCGCGCACGAGCCCGCGGCCGCGCGGGAGTCGGCGTCCGTACGGGAGCCGACGCCCGGCCCCCGGCTCGCGGCGGCGCGTGAGCCGATGTCCGTTCATGAGCCCGCGGCCGCGCTGCCCGGCCCCGCCCCCGTGTGGCGGCGGCTCGCCCGGCTCCTTCCCACTCCGGTCGGCACGCCTTTCACCTTCTGCTACACCCTCGTCCTCGTTGCGACGTCCCTCTTCGCCGAGTACGGCGATCAGGCCACCGTCTCCGCCCTGCTGCGCGGCTCCAGCACGGACGTCGCGCACCTCAGCGTGACGCCGCTGCTCGTGCTCGTCGCCAGCGCCCTGTGGGTCGCGGGCGGGCTCGCCTCGCCGTACGCCGTGGGGTTCGTGTTCGTCCTCACGGCGCTGGAGCGACGCATCGGCGCGTGGCGCGCGGCCGCGGTGTTCCTGGGCGGGCATGTGGTGGCCACGCTCGCCACGGAGATCCCGGTCGGCCTCTCCGTCATGGCCGGGCAGTTGCCCGAGACGTCCCTGCACCGGCTCGACTACGGCATCAGCTTCGGCCTGCTGACGTGCGTCGGCGCGCTGGCCGGGCTGTTCACCCCGGTCGTGCGGACGGCGGCGCTCGGGTGGGTGTCGGTGCTGCTGGTGCGGGACCTGCTGGCGTACGAGGACCCGCTCAGCAACTGGGGTCACCCCCTTGCGCTGCTGGCCGGTGTCCTGTGCTGGCCGGTGGTTCGCCGATGGGCGCACGGCAGGGAGCCGGGCGGGTGCGGGAGGCCCTCCGGCCGTCCGGGGTCCGCTGCCTACTCCGGCCGGGCGGGGGCGAAGTAGACGCTGACCAGCGGGACGATCACGCGCCACCCGAGTGACTCGTACAGGGCCCGCCCGTCGGGCGTCCCACCCAGTACGCCCGTGGTGGCACCCTGTTCGACCGCGGCGTTCTGGACCGTGCGCATCACCAGGCTGCCCAGGCCCTTGCGCCGGTGCTCGGGGGCGGTCTCGATCTGGTCGATCACGGCTGTGGCGCCGGTCGTCGCGATCTGACCGCGGGCGGCGAACGCGCCGTCAGCGGTCGTGACCAGGGCCCGGGTGACCCCGCCCCGCGTCCAGGTGCGCAGCCGGTGGCCGGCGGGCACGGAGGCGGGTTCCGTCCGTCGCAGCCCGGCCGTCATCAGGAACCCGGGCTCGTCGGGCGTCCAGTCCGGACCGAGCCAGGCGAGGACCCGCTCCGGCTCCTCGAACACCTTGAGCCAGAGCCCCGGAGTCCGGGCCGCGGCGGCGACACCGCGGACGGCCGCCTCGCTGCTGTCGGTGAGGACATGACGGGTCGTGTGCCGAGGGAGCCCGACGTCGACCGTGAGGCCCCATGGCTCGGCGACGGGTTCCGCGGCGCCCCGCGAGACGACCCAGCCGTCCACCCAGGCCCTTATCGCATGCGTGACGGACGACTCGCGCGTAATAGATGAATGCGTCATTCGCCTATTACATCTGATCGGTCACGGAGTGCGACAGCGCTGATCGCTGACAGCGAACACCTCCGGGGGAACATCGAAGGTCCCTTCTGCATTGAGTCCGTACAGCTCAACTTGACTGCCGAAGGGGAGATCATGGCTTTGACGTCCACACCGCTCACGCTTCCTGTGCTGCCGCTCGACGACGAGGTCGTGCTGCCCGGGATGGTGGTCCCGCTCGACCTGTCCGACGCCGACGTACGGGCCGCGGTGGAGGCCGCCCAGGCAGCCGCCCGTTCGGCATCGGGCAAGCCAAGAGTGCTGCTCGTACCGCGCATTGACGGGACGTACGCCGCGACCGGTGTGCTCGGCACCGTCGAGCAGGTCGGGCGGCTCTCCGACGGCGACCCCGGAGCGCTGATCCGCGGCCGCAGCAGGGTGCGGATCGGCGCGGGTACGACCGGCCCCGGCGGCGCCCTCTGGGTCGAGGGTCTCCAGATCGAGGAGATCGTGCCCGAACCGCTGCCCGGCTCCGTCGCCGACCTGGTGAAGGAGTACAAGGCGCTCGCCACCAGCTGGCTGAAGAAGCGCGGTGCCTGGCAGGTCGTCGACCGCGTCCAGCAGATCGACGACGTCTCCGCCCTCGCCGACAACTCCGGCTACTCGCCGTACCTGACCACCGCCCAGAAGGTGGAGCTGCTGGAGACCAGCGACCCGGTCGCGCGCCTCAAGCTCGCCACCGAGCAGCTCCGCGAGCACCTCGCCGAGCAGGATGTCGCCGAATCCATCGCCAAGGACGTCCAGGAGGGCGTCGACAAGCAGCAGCGGGAGTTCCTGCTGCGGCGCCAGCTCGACGCCGTACGCAAGGAGCTGCGCGAGCTCAACGGCGAGTCCGACGGCGACGAGTCCGACGACTACCGCGCCCGGGTCGAGGCCGCGGACCTCCCCGAGAAGGTCCGCGAGGCAGCCCTCAAGGAGGTCGAGAAGCTGGAGCGGTCCAGCGACCAGAGCCCCGAGGGCTCCTGGATCCGTACCTGGCTCGACACGGTCCTGGAGCTGCCGTGGAACGACCGGACGGAGGACGCGTACGACATCCAGGGTGCCAAGGCGATCCTCGACGCCGAGCACGCGGGCCTGGAGGACGTGAAGGAACGGATCACCGAATACCTGGCGGTGCGCAAACGGCGCGCCGACCGGGGGCTGGGCGTGGTCGGCGGGCGGCGCGGGGGTGCGGTTCTCGCGCTCGTCGGCCCGCCCGGCGTGGGCAAGACCTCGCTCGGTGAGTCCGTCGCGCACGCGATGGGACGGAAGTTCGTCCGGGTCGCGCTCGGCGGAGTACGGGACGAGGCGGAGATCCGGGGCCACCGGCGTACGTACGTCGGCGCGCTGCCGGGCCGTATCGTCCGCGCCATCAAGGAGGCCGGGTCCATGAACCCGGTGGTCCTGCTCGACGAGATCGACAAGGTCGGCTCCGACTTCCGCGGCGACCCGGCCGCGGCGCTCCTCGAAGTCCTCGACCCGGCACAGAACCACACCTTCCGCGACCACTACCTGGAAGTCGAACTCGACCTGAGCGACGTCGTCTTCCTGGCGACCGCGAATGTCCTGGAAGCCATCCCCGAGGCCCTGCTCGACCGGATGGAGCTGGTCAGGCTCGACGGCTACACCGAGGACGAGAAGGTCGTCATCGCCCGTGACCACCTGCTCCCGCGTCAGCTGGAGCGGGCCGGCCTGGAGCCGGGCGAGGTCGTCCTGGACGAGTCCGCGCTGCGGAAGCTGGCCGGTGAGTACACCCGCGAGGCGGGCGTGCGGAACCTGGAGCGGGCGATCGCGCGGCTGCTCCGGAAGGTCGCGGCCCAGCACGAACTGGGCGAGCAGGAGCTGCCGTTCACCGTCACGGAAGGGGAGTTGCGCGGGCTGATCGGCCGGCCGCACCACGTTCCCGAGTCCGCCCAGGACCCGGCCGAGCGCCGCACCGCGGTGCCGGGCGTGGCCACCGGTCTCGCGGTGACCGGTGCGGGCGGCGACGTCCTCTACGTCGAGGCGTCGCTCGCCGACCCCGAGACGGGAGCCGCGGGGCTGACCCTGACCGGCCAGCTCGGTGACGTCATGAAGGAGTCCGCACAGATCGCGCTGAGCTTCCTGCGCTCGCACGGTGCCGAGCTGGAACTGCCCGTCGCCGATCTGAAGGACCGGGGTGTGCACATCCACTTCCCGGCGGGCGCGGTCCCGAAGGACGGCCCGAGCGCGGGCATCACGATGACCACGGCGCTGGCGTCGCTGCTCTCCGGCCGGCTGGTCCGTACGGACGTGGCCATGACCGGTGAGGTATCGCTGACCGGCCGCGTCCTCCCGATCGGTGGTCTGAAGCAGAAGCTCCTGGCCGCGCACCGGGCGGGGACCACGACCATCGTGATCCCCAAGCGCAACGAGGCCGACCTGGACGACGTCCCGGCCGAGGTCCTCGACAAGCTGGAGGTCCACCCGGTGACCGACGTCCGCCAGGTCCTGGAGATCGCCCTGGCTCCGGCGGAGGTCGTGGTGCCGGTGGCGGCGTAGACCGTGTGAACCGGGGCGCCGCACCGGGAGAGGCGCGCCGGTTCCCGTGGGCGCAGCCCGCGCGTCCGTTCTCGATCGCCGGACGGGTTCATTCTGAGCCCGCCCGGCGATCGAGGCGCCGGAGCGCGGGGTGGAGGCCCCGAGAACCCGACCCCGCCGGCGATCGAGGCCGGGGGAAGTTTCTCCAGGCAGGCCTTGAACGAGTCCGGCCTTCCGTGGGGCTTACGGAACTTCGCGCTACGGGGAAGCCACCGGGCCGATAACGGCAGGCGCTGCAGGACGTGCCCTGCCCGGGCCCTGGTTCTCCGCCCAGTTCCAGGCACTGCCCAAGCATGTCTACGCGGCGCTGCAGTCGGTGCCCTCCCCGTCCGGACCGGGGGTGTCCCGTCCCAGGCCCCGACGGATCGCGGTCTCCACGGGTGAGTACGCGCCGTCGGCCCGCTCCAGTTCGTACGGCGCGGCCGGCATCAGCGGCGGCTGGGCCATGAAGCGCGGCCTCACCCCATGGTGCGGTTGTGCCGCGTGCACCAGAAACGGATGGCACAGGAAGACGTCGCCGGGGGACCCGGTGGCGAGGGCGACGGGCCGATGGTCGGACGCCGCCACCAGATCGGGCGCAAGGGCCAGCCCGCTCGCCCCGTCCACCCCGTACTTCTCCAGCACCTTCGGCACGTCGAGGTGTGAGCCGACCCGGATCCGGGTCGGAGCGTCCTCCTCACCGACCTCGCTGAACAGGAACAGCATCAGCAGCGCCCGGCCCCGGGAGCGCAGATTGGTGAAGTACCAGCTCTCGCCCTCCGGCAGATAGCTCCCCTCGATGTGCCAGCCCGCGTCGTCCGGCTCCTCCTCGTGCGGGAAGCGCAGCGGGAACGTGCCCAGCGAATAGCGCGGCTCCCAGCGTCCCGCGCCGACGAGCAGGTCGTACGCGCGCTGCAGGGACGGGGAGTTGGGCGCGGCGGCGAACGGCCCCTGCGCCATGCCGGCCACCCAGTGCACGGGCTGCGTCCACGTCGCCGGATCATCCGGGTCGCAGCCCGTCTCTCGCCACAGCAGCCGCGCGCAGTCCGCGGCCACCCGCGGCGCGACGGCGCCCTCCAACTTCACGAAGCCGTCGCGGAGGAAGCGGGATACCAAGGTCGTGTCGTCCATGCCCCCCATCGTGCGGCGACACCGGTCCCGGTCACCCGACATTCTCCGCACCGCTTTTGTCGGGTGTTCACCGAGCCCCTTCTTGCCTCTCTGAGACCGGAAGCAACCACCCTGCGGAGCCCCGGTCACCCCTGCGCGCGCGTCGCCTTCGTGTAGAGCGCGCGGGCATGCGCGTCGAAGAGCACCGCTGTCGACTCGGTGTCCGTATCGCCGCCGCTCAGGACGCCTATGACCCGGCCCGGCCGGTCCGCGTCCACATAGTCGGCGAGCCAGGGGCTGCCGCTGGTGCCGTCCCAGAAACCCGCGCACTCGATACGGACCATCTCCGCGGGCTGGTCGGCGTCGTGCCGGGCGTCGGTGGTGCAGGTGATCGGGCGGTTCGCGGGATTGTGGTCCGGATTCGGGTAACCGACCACGGTGACCCGGCGGCGCGGCTTCGACGACCAGTCGGGGACCGTCGCGCCCACCACGTCCTGCACCTCACGGCCCCGCGCGTCCGGCTCCAGCGTCAGAAAGGCGTAGTCGACCGCGTCGTCCTCGTCCTTGCGCCAGCGGTCGTCGACCTGGATCGCGGCGACCTTCCACGTCCCGTACGGGGCGGAGCCCTTCCCGCCGCCCCGGAAGCCCGGGGCGAACGAGAAGTCGCTCGCGTACGTCCCGTACTCGAAGACGCAGTGCGCGGCCGTGGCGACGACATTGCCCCGCGGGCTGTCGACGACGCTCGCCGTGCACCAGTGGTCCTTGTCGTCGAGCAGCACACCGACCGAGCGGAGCCCGTCGGACGGCACGGCCGAGGTCTGCGGATCTGGCCCCTTGGCCCGGGGGCGGGGTTTGGCGGGCATGAGGGGTGCCGCGGAGTGCGTAGCCGTAGGCCCCACACACGCCGCGGCCGCCGTCAGCACAGCGACGGCGGACCACAGAACGGGCCTCTTCCAGCGCATACACCCCACGTTTCCCTCGCTTCCCTGCATGCTCACCATCCTTACTCACTTACATGTCGAGCCACCCCCGCAGGGTCGCCTGCGCTCCCGCCTGGAAGCGCGTCTCCGCGCCCAACGACTCCAGCAGCCGCGTGATCCGCCGCCGGGCCGTGTGCACATGCACCCCCAGCCGACGGGCGATCGCCTCGTCCTTGAGCCCGGCCGCGAGCAGCGCCAGCAGTTCCTTCTGCGCCGTCGGCAGCGGCCCGCCGGAGCCGCCCAGCGGAGTGGCCCGGTCCCATACGGTCTCGAAGAGCGGCACCAGCGCGTTGCCGAGCAGGCCCTCACCGATCACCAGCGCGGACGCCCGTGGATCGGCCGCGTCGCTCGGCGGCAGGAGCGTGATCCGCCGGTCGACGGCGATCAGTTTGGTCGGTACGGCCGGTGCGATCCGGGCCCGCAGGCCCCGCTCCACCAGTGCGCTCAGCGAACGCATCCGTTCCGGCGTCGACAGGCCGTCCCGGTCGAGGACCGTACGCACCACCACCCCACGGTCCAGCAGGCCCTCGATGTCGAGCCCGTGCGGCCCCGGACTGCCGTCGCCCCGCTGCCCCTTGACGTACGGCGGCCGGTCCAGGATGACCACCTCCCGCTCCGCGGAGGCCAGCAGGTCATCGGCCCGTTCCCCGATCGCCCGCTGCCCCCTGACCACCTCGATGCCGCCTCCGGGCGCGGTCGGCGCCCCCGACACCAGCCGGCCCGCGAGCTGGTCGGCGGTCATCCGTAATCGCTCCAGTTCGGCCGATTTCATATGCAGTTCGGCCTGACGGCGGTGAATGAGCGTACGGATCGCGGCGGCCGGAGCAGCCGGGCGGGGCAGCGCACCGCAGGCGCGCGGCGGCAGCGCGAGCCCGTGCTCGACCAGCCGGTCGAGAGCCGCCTGCAGTTGGTGCCGCGGCAGCTTCAGCTGCCGAGCCAACTCCTCTGTCCCCGCTGCGTGCTCCTTGAACAGGGCCTCGTACGCGCGTTCCTCGACCGCCCCCAGGCCGAGGGTGTGCAACTCCCCCTCGATCATGCGGGGAATTCTCACTCTCTCTTCACGGGGCACACAAGTGTGCATGCCCACTTGTCAACGCACCTGGCTCATTGATCGGTTGGCACCTCACGGGTTGCATGGCCATGACCACCTGAACCGGCTCTGACCAAGCACGTGGGAGGGGTACGTACTGTGCGCAAGCCCAGCAAGAACCATGGAGGACCGAGACCCGGCATGTCCGGGGGGATGTCCAGGGGGGCCGGTCTCGCCGCGCTCCTGGCCGCTGCCGGCCTTCTGATCACCGCGGTTCCGGCCCAGGCGGCGACCCCGCCGCCGGCACCGCCCGTCGAGGTCGTTCCGGGGGATGACACGGCGACTCCCGCCCTGGTCGACGGCCTGCACGAGGCCGTGGACGCCAAGGCGGCCCCGGCGGACGCGGCCCGCGGGCACCTCGCCGCCAAGGAGAGCCGCTACCGCATCGCCGAGCCGCGGCGCGACCTCGCCCCGCTCGGGACACTGAAGCGCGGCGCGGACGAGACCGTACGGCTCCAGCAGAAGCACCGCGGAATCCCCGTGCTCGGCGGCCAGTACGTCGTACGGATGGAGAACGCGGGCGGCAAGCGCGTCGTCACCGGCACCTCCGGCAAGTACTTCACCGGTCTGACGACCGGCACGGAGCCCGCCGTCGCGAAGGACATGGCGGTGCGCCGCGCGGTCGCCGCCACCGCCCGGCGGCTCGGGGGCGGGCAGCTGACCGAGGCCGACGCCGTGCGCGAGGAGGGCCAGAAGTCCGCGAAGGCGAAGGCGCTCAGCGGCACCGCGGGCGGACTCGTCGTCATCCCGCGCGGCGAGGGCGTGCTCGCGTACCACGTGACCGTACGCGGCACGAACCCCGCAACCGGCGAGCCGGTGCTGCAGCAGGTCTACGTCGACGCCCGGTCCGGCTACCCGGTGCTGCAGTACAGCGGCCTCAGGACCCTGACCCGGCCGGAGGCCGCGACGGGCGCCCCCGGCACGGCACCGAACACCGCCGCCGGGAAGGCCCCGGCCAGGGCCGCGGCGGACGATCCGGCCGCCCACCCCGGCACCAAGGGCAGCGGTGTGCGGCTGAACGGCACCAAGGTCGGTCTGGATCTCTATCTCGACGCCTCCCGCGGCCAGTACGTCATGACCGACTACGCGCGCATGGCCGACAGCAGCAGGAACACGCTCAGCACGTGGGACGCGTCGAGCGTCGACGTGAACGATGCCGTCGGCCAATGGCCCGCCGGAATCAAGGTGTTCAGCTCCGCGGCGGCGGACTTCGGCAAGGACGCCACCGACACCGGCGCGGTCGACGCGCACTGGGCGGCGGGCCAGGTCTACGACTACTACAAGGAGAACCACGGCAGGAACGGGCTCGACGGCCGCGGCACCGCCGTCAACTCGCTGGTCGGCGTGACCCTGTTCGGCGGCTCCTTCGTCAACGCCTTCTGGGACGGCCAGAAGATGGTGTACGGATCGGGCGACGACGAGTTCAAGCCGCTCTCCGCCGACCTCGACGTCGTCGGCCACGAGATGACCCACGGTGTCGTCGAGAACACCGCGAACCTCGTCTACGCCGGCCAGTCAGGCGCCCTCAACGAGGCCCTCGCCGACTACTTCGGCAACGCGATCGACGTCACCGCGTCCGGGCAGTCCATGGACGACCCGAACGCCGGCCTGATCGGCGAGGACCTGTGCCGTACGAAGGCACCGCGCGACTGCGCCCTGCGCAACCTCGACGACGGCGCCACCACCGCCAAGAACTTCCTCGGCGTGACCTACGGCACCGACAACGGCGGCGTCCACCTGAACTCCACGATCTTCTCCGGCGCGCTGTGGGACATGCGCCAGGACCTGGGCGGCGAGCTCGCCGACCGGATCGTGTACAAGGCGCTGTCCGAGTACATGACCCCGCTCGACGGCTTCACCGAGGGCCGGGGCGCGGTGCTCGCCGCGGCGAAGGACCTGGGGGTCGAGGCACAGCAGCTGACTGCCGTGAAGCGGTCGTTCAACGCCCACGGCATCGTGCCGGGCTGGGAGGACGCCCTCGGCGTCGACTCCGACCAGCTCTTCGGCAAGCTCAACATCGCCGGCACGGGTGTCCAGGCGGGCGGCGGCTGGTGGACCGTCTCCAGGTCCAACGACGACGGCTCCGAGCCGTACTCCGTCTACGCGGGCCGAGCGGACGGCAAGGGCACGCCGAAGCTCGTCAGCCCGAACGACGGGCGATACCACGTCTACCCGGCGACGGACGGCAAGACCGTCGTCTGGGCCGCGTACGGCACCACCAGTCTGGACATCCTGTCCCGTCCGCTCGCGGGCGGACCCATCAAGAAGCTGTACACGTCGAACAGCGACATCGCGGGGCTCCGGGTCGAGAACGGCGTCGTGGCCTTCGAGACGTACGGCATCTTCGGTGACCGCCACGTCGCCTTCCTGCGGCCCGGCGACCGTCAGCCCACGCTGGTGGACGGCGGCAGCTTCCTCCTCGGCACCGCTCTGCCGTCGATCGCGCACGGCAAGCTCGCGTACGCCAAGCTGTACCCGGGCGCCACCGAGTACAAGCTCGGCGTCGAGATCTACGACCTCAAGGCCGGGACGAAGAAACTGACCGAGCAGCTCGGCGACCCGCAGGGCATCGGCCAGACGGGCCTCAACGGCAGCCATGTCTTCTGGCTGACCGACGAGAACCTGAACGACGACGGCCGCATGGGCGTACGCCGTGCCTCCCTCGACGGCAGCAACGCGTACGACATCAGTGCCGAGGCCAAGCCCCGCGCGCTGATCGCCTTCGACCTGACCGTCTCCGAGGACGCGGTCACCGTCAACAGCCAGCTGCCCGACACGCAGTGGCGCAACGAGACGCTGCCGAAGCTCTGGCAGCTGACCATGGACGGCAGCCGTCAGGAGCGCGTCTCCTGCAACCGCGGTGAACAGCTCTCCCCGGCCGCGGTCTCCGGCAGGCAGGTCGTCTGGATCGACGGCACGACCGGCTGGACCGACCTGGTCACCCGCACCCGCCCGGCGGGCCTCTGCGGCTGACCGCGTGAGGTGACAGGGATCCCCGGCGCGGCCAGGCCGCACCGGGGGTTCTGTCGTCGGATGGGCGCTAGGCCACGACCCGGTCCAGCGCCCCGTTGCTGCATTTTCCGGGGGGCGACCCCCGGACCCCCGGCAGGGGTCGCGGCACTAGCCGTTCGCGAGAGCCACGACCCGGTCCAGCGCCCCGTTGAACTTGTTGTGGTCGCCGACGATCGGGCCCGTGGAGGTGTACTGCCACATCGTGTAGTAGGCCCAGCCCGCCGGGAGCGTGCCCGGGGTGGTGTTGTAGCGGGCGATCCAGAGGGGGTTGGTCGCGCCGAAGCCGCTGTAGTTGCCGGTGCACTCGGTCCACCAGCTGGTCGCCGTGTAGATGACGGCGTCACGGCCGGTACGGGACTTGTAGCGGTTCAGGAAGTCGCGGATCCAGGTGACCATCGCGGACCGGGACTTGCCGTAGCAGGACGCGCCGTACGGGTTCCACTCGATGTCCAGCACGCCCGGGAGGGTCTTGCCGTCGCGGGACCAGCCGCCGCCGTTGTTCACGAAGAAGTCCGCCTGCGCGGTGCCGGTCGTGGTGTCCGGGGTGGCGAAGTGGTACGCGCCGCGGATCATGCCGATGTTGTACGAGCCGTTGTACTGCTGCGCGAAGTAGGGGTTCTCGTAGTACGTGCCCTCGGTGGCCTTGACGTAGGCCCACTTCACGCCGCTGCTCCAGAGCGAGGACCAGTTGACGTTGCCCTGGTGGCTGGAGACGTCGACGCCTTCGGTCTGGACGGCGCGGCTGTCGCGCGGCAGACCGCCCTGGCCGTCGTGCGCGACGACGCCCATGCCCATACGGGCCGAGCCGCGGGCCGGCGCGTCCGCGGCGGAAGCCGCGCCGGGGAGGGTGAGGAGGAGGGCCAGGACTGCGAGCAGGACGCCTGCCACGGTCCAGCGGGTGGTGGCCCGTCCGGGTCTGGTCGTTCCGGATCTGTGCACGGACATTGCGTGCCTCCGAAAGGCCTCGGTGGGGGAAACCGGCATGGTGTGGACATGCCATAAATGAAGCTAAGGACCGGGAACCCACCGGCGGAAGAGGGGCCGGTCCCTGCCGTTGGTCTACGCCTGCGAAATACTGGGCGAGCTGCGACAACGGCAGCCGCAGAAAGAAACTTTCATCGACGGAAAAGCGCGCGAGGGGTGCTGACGTGCACGGAAGCGGTACGGGGAGTGAAGCCGACCCGAAGGGTGGGAATGGTGTGGACCACGAGTTCCATGAGTTCCTGGCCCTGGAGCGCGAGTTGGCCGTCTTCCTGCGCCGCGCCCGTGCCTCGTCCGGGGAGATGGCCCGCGAGGTCCACCCGGAGCTGGAGCCCGCTGCGTACGGACTGCTCGTGCGGCTGGAGGAGTCGGGCCCGCAGCGTGCGACCGACCTGGCCGCGTACTTCGGCGTCGGCAAGGCGACCATGAGCCGCCAGCTCCACGCGCTGGAGCAGCTCGGCCTCGTCGCCCGGGAGCCCGATCCGGCCGACGGGCGCGCCTCGCTCGTGCGGCTCACCGACGAGGGGCTGGCCCGCTTCCGCAGCGTGCGCAACGCCCGCCGCGACCGGTACGTACGGAAGCTGGCCGACTGGGACCGTGGCGAGGTCGCCGAACTGGCCCGGCTGCTGCACCAGCTCAACATGCGAGCCGAAGGCTGACGGTCGCGGGCTCGCCGACAGCTCCGCCGAGGCCGACCGTGCGCGGGCACCAGTCCGTGGGCACGGACAATCCGTGGGCGCCCCACCTGTAGGCGCCCACCTGTAGGCGCCCACCTGCAGGCAGCCACCCGCGGCGCGCGGCTACAGCTCCGCGTAGACCGCCGTCGCGTCGTCGTGTGTCTTCCAGCGCAGGCTCCCGCCCCGCGCCGCGTCCGCTTTCTCCAGCGCCCGCACTCGCGCGACCAGCCCGTGCGGCCCCTCCTTGTGCAGCAGACCCATCAGGTCCGCCCAACCGCCCTCCTCGAAGAGGTCGGTCCAGCGGGACGCCCCGTCCGTGAGCGCCGCCATCGCCCGTACCTCCGAGCGCGGGGTGCGTCCCGTCACCGCGCGCTGTGCCACCTCGGGGTCCGCGGCCGCCGTGAAGAAGCCACCCTCCTGGTTGCGCAGGGCATCGGTGGCGCTGAGCGAGCGCAGTACCTCGCGCGGGATCCGGTCCAGCCGGTCGTCCAGCACGGCTCGGACGACACCGTCCGGCGACTCCAGCAGCAGCGTCGAATCGGAGAGCACGAGATGCTCGACCGACTCCTCGTTCCACCGCGCGACGACCACCGTCGCCTGAGGCGTGCGCACGTGAGAAAGGTCACAGCTGTCGCGGTGGGCGTCCGCGGTGCGCCGGATGGACAGCGCGAGAATCTCGGCCAGGGGCATATCCCGCCGTGAACCGGACAGTTCGATCAGCGCTCCGCCGAGGCGCGCGGTGAACCACGGCACCCCGTGCTCACAACCGTCGTCCCCCTTGGGAGGGGTCACCCCGTCCAGGACGACCAGGGATCCGCCCTGGCCCGAGGCCGGGAGGGCGACGGAAGCCCAGTCTTCGTCGGGGTGTTCGGGGGCGCCGGGCACGCTGACGAGTTCGAAGCGCATGGTCCCCAGTCTGCAACACCTCGCACGAGTCCTTCACGAAGCCCGCCAGAACCTCAAATTGTCCTGTACCACCCGCGCGACCAGCGGCCTTTTGGGGGAATGGCCGACTCCGGCGGGCTGCGGGCGCGCATCCTGCCAAAGCCCGCGCGGAAGGTCCAACCGACGCCCGGCGGAGGCGGGAAAGGTACGGGCGAACGAGTTGTTCGCCAACTCCTGAGTGATGTTCACTCGTTCGTGTGGCGGAGCGGCCGATGCGCGTCTCCCTCCCAAAAGCGCTGGAATGGTCATAGGCCGTGCCAGGGGTGGGGACTCTCGTGATGACCGGCCATCACCTCTGCTTCAAGGGTGGACGAGTCAAGAATGCGAGCACCGGTGCAGAAGAAGCGGCCTCGGGGCAAGGGCGGCATGGGCGGTACGGCGTCTTCGGGGGCATCGGCACCTCTTGCGCCCCCGGCGCCCTCAGAGCTTTCCGGCTCAGGGCATTCCGGCTCAGGGCTTTCCGGACCTTCCGTGCAGTCTGCGCCTTCCGAGCCCTCGGCGTCCTCACTGCCTTCAGCGCTCTCCGCGCCGTCGCACGAGGCGCGCGCTGCCTCCGACCCCTCACTCGTCCCCGGCGGACGTCCCGTGCGCGTACGCCGCCGGCTCGTCGCCGGTGTCGCGGCCGTCTCCCTCACCGTCATCGCCGCGGGCGCCCCGGCGATCCTCATCGCCTCCGACGAGCTGACGGAGTCCCAGCGACTCGTCACCCTCGCCGAGCTCAACCTGCAGGCGGTCACTCTCGCCCACTCCCTCGCCGACGAACGCGACGAGGTCACCGCGTACATCGCGGCCGGCCGCGAGGAACAGCAGGGCGAGCAGAAGAACCGCCGCAAGATCTCCGGCAGCCGCAGCGCCCGCGTCGACCGCCAGATCGACGAGATCCGCGGCAACGTCCCGTCCGGCCACGCCGACCTGAGCCGCGACCTCGCCTCCGTGCCGTCCGTCCGGCGCACCGCGCTGACCGGCAAGGGCAACGCCCTGGAGGCGTACAAGGCGTACGCCGAGATCATCACCGGGCTGCACCAGCTGGCCGACGAGCTTGCCGAGAAGACCCCGGCCCGCGCCTGGGGGTCCCCCCGGACGGAGTCTGGGGGAGGGACACGCGGCTCCACCGCCCTCGGCCTCGCCGTCGAGCAGGCCTCCGCCGCCCGCGGGCTGCTGCTCGCCGCGCTCTCCGTGCCCGCCCCGGCGAACGACGGCCCGTCCGTCGACCCGGTCACCGGACTGCCCGTCGAAGACGAGGACGACGAGAAGGCCGAGGCCGCCCGCAACGTCCTCAGCGCCGCCGCCCAGCAGGCCCGCGTCCGCGAACTCGCCGCGCTCGCCGACTTCGACCAGGCCGCGAGCAGCGAGGCCCGGAGCCGTCTCACCGCCACCGTCACGGGTCCCGACGTCAAGACCGCCGAGGCCTACCTCGCCCACCTCACCGACCAGCCCGAGCTCTCCCAGAAGGACCGCAAGTCCAACCGCGAGAAGCTCGAATCCTCGCTCTCCGCCCGGATCGAGCAGATGCGGGGTGTCGAGTCCTCGCTCGCCGCCGCCCAGGTCGAGCGGCTGGAGCAGCTCCGCGACGACGACGTCACCGCACTGGAGCTGCGCATCGCGCTGCTCGGCGGCTGTCTGCTCGTCGCCATCGGCATCTCGGCGGCCGTCGCCCGCACCCTCACCCGCCCGCTCGCCGTGCTGCGCATCGGCGCGGCCCGGCTCGCCGCCGCGCCCGAGGCCGAGGAGCCCATCCGCTTCACGGGCCGCAACGACGAGTTCGCCCAGGTCGTACGGTCCCTGAACACCCTGCACGGCAAACTGCTCGACCTCGGCACCCGGACGCAGCGGCTGGACGCCGACCGAGGCGAGCTGACCGCCGCCCGCGAGGAGCTGGCCGCACAGCGCGCGGAACTCCAGGAGCGCACCGCCGAGGTCACCGAGCAGCTGGAGAAGCTGCGGCGCACCGTCAGCCACACCTTCGTCAACCTCGCCCTGCGCACCCTCGGCCTCGTCGAGCGGCAGCTCGGCGTCATCGAGAACCTGGAGGAGCGCGAGCAGGACCCGGAGCGGCTCGCCACCCTCTTCAAGCTCGACCACATGGCCACGGTCATGCGCCGCCACAGCGAGAACCTTCTGGTGCTCGCCGGCTCCGAGCACGGGCACGGCCACGCGGGCCCGGTGCCGCTCGTCGACGTCATGCGCGCCGCCGTCAGCGAGATCGAGCGGTACGAGCGTGTCACCATCCAGTCCCTGCCGCCGCACGCCCACATCGCCGGGTTCGCTGCGGACGACCTGAGTCATCTCGTCGCCGAACTGCTGGAGAACGCCACGTCCTTCTCGCCGCCGGACGCGCAGGTCCAGCTCTCCGGCTGGCTGCTGGAGAGCGGCGAGGTGATGCTCTCCGTGCAGGACGAGGGCATTGGGATGGCCTCCGCACGGCTGGAGGAGCTGAACGCCAGGCTCGCCGACCCGCACCCCGAGGGCGCCGACACCGACCTCGACATCGAGGGGGAGGGCCTGGGGCTGCGGGTGACCGCGCTGCTGGCCCGCCGCCACGGCGTACGCGTCCAGCTGCGCGAGCAGAAGCAGGGCGGCGTCGCCGCGGTCGTCGTCCTGCCGCAGGCTCTGCTGCCCACCGGGTCGCCGACCGTGGCCCCGCAGACGTCGCCCGTTCCGGGTGCCGCCCCTACGCAGAACCTGCCGGGCTCGGTCGCGGAGGCCAACTCCAACGCCCTCCCGGGCCGATCGGCCGCCCGCGACCCGCTGGTGGCGGCGGCGGAGGCGGCGGTCCGACGGGCGGAGGCCGAGTCGCAGCCGGACACCGCGGCCGAGGCAGAGCCGGACACCGCGGGCGAGGTCGAGCCGGGCGTTGAGGCCGAGGTCGAGCCGGGCGTTGAGGCCGAGGTCGAGGCCCAGGCCGAGCCGGCGGCCGCGTCCGAGGCCGAGGCCCACGAGCCGCTGGGCGAGGCGCGCGTGCCGCAGCCCCGGCCCGAGTCCCAGCCCGAGCCGGGGCCCGAGGCCCAGGCCGAGCTCTCGGCGGCCCCCGCTCCCACGCCCACCCCCGAGACCACCCTCCAGGTCCGCCTCCCGCACCCCGCGCCGGAGCCCGACGCCCACGAGCGCAGCGAGGTGGGGGTCCCCCCAGGCCGAAGGCACTGGGGGAGCGTCGCCGACGGAGGCGATGCCGAGGAGCCGGTCACCGACAAGGGGCTGCCCAAGCGCACCCCCAAGGTCGTCGCGCCCGCCGCCGCGCCCAAGGAGCGCGCGTCCTCCATCGACGCGGAGGCGCTGCGCCGCCGGCTCGGCGGCTTCCACCAGGGAGCCAAGGACGGGCGCCGCGACGTGGAGGCGGAACTGGCCGAGGCCACGCAGACGATGCAGCACATCAAGGAACAGAAGGCACAGAGCGAGGAATCGGGGGACACTGTCGAGGAGGCACGCCATTGACTGCGACCGGCACATTCGGGCTGAGCAGCGAAGCCCGTAATCTTCACTGGCTGTTGGGCAACCTCGTGGAGGAGGCACCAGGAGTCCGCTCCGTCGCCGTCGTCTCGTCCGACGGACTCCTGCTGCTGTCGTCGGACCCCGCGCAGAACGCCGGTCCGACCGTCCCGCAGCGGCAGGACGGCCCACGCGGCTCCAGCGCCGACCTCGCCACCATCGTCTCCGGCATCGCCAGCCTCACCATCGGCGCGGCCAAGCTGATGGACGGCGGCGGCATCAAGCAGACCATGGTCGCGATGGAGGAGGGCAGCGTCTTCGTCATGTCTATCAGCGACGGCTCGCTGCTCGGTGTGCACGCCACCCCCGACTGCGACATGAGCGTCGTCGCGTACCACATGGCGCTCTTCGTCGGCCGCGCCGGACACGTACTCACCCCCGAACTCCGCAGTGAGCTGCGCAAATCGATGGAGAGCACCCAGTGACGTCCGCCGCACAGCCCGCTCCTCGGCTCCCCGTGCGCGGCGAGGGCAAACGCCCCGCCCGGGTCCGCCCGTACTCGCTCACCGGCGGCCGTACCCGCTTCGGCCACGTCCTCCTCGTCGAGACGTTCGTCGCCGCGCTCGAAGCGGCCGACGAGCGCAAGGAGCTGACGAACGGAAACCTGGTCTCCCGCGTCATGCCGGAGATGCGGGCGATCGTCGAGCTCTGCCGCCGTATGCGTACCGTCGCCGAGATCTCGGCGCTGCTGAAGATGCCCCTGGGGGTCGTCCGGGTGCTCCTCAGCGACCTGGCGGACCAAGGAAAGGTACGTGTGTACGGAACCGGGCACGGCGACGGCCGGCCCGACCGTGCGCTGCTCGAAAGGGTGCTGAGTGGACTCCGCCGTCTCTGACCTCCCCGCCGTCGCGGAGGACGAGAACGTACAGGCCTGGCAGAACGACCGCACCCGTGCACCGATCGCCACCAAGATCGTGGTCGCGGGCGGTTTCGGCGTCGGCAAGACGACCTTCGTCGGGTCGGTCTCCGAGATCACGCCGCTGGAGACCGAGGCACTGATGACCCAGGCGAGCGAGGAGACCGACGATCTCACCGCGACGCCGGGCAAGCTCACCACGACCGTCGCGATGGACTTCGGACGGATCACCCTCGACGACGACCTCGTGCTGTACGTGTTCGGCACACCGGGTCAGCAGCGTTTCTGGTTCATGTGGGACGACCTGGTGCGCGGCGCGATCGGCGCGGTCGTTCTGGCCGACACCCGCCGGCTGAAGGACTGCTTCCCCGCGCTCGACTACTTCGAGAGCTGCGGACTGCCGTACGTCGTCGCCGTCAACCACTTCGAGGGGACCCCGGCCTACGAGGCCGAGGACGTACGGGAGGCCCTCTCCGTTCCGCCGCACGTCCCGGTCGTGATCATGGACGCACGCAAGCGGATCACGGTGATCGAGTCGCTGCTCGCGGTAGTGGGCCATGCGCTCGACGTCACGCCCGAATAGTCCCGAGTCCCGTCCCCCGCAGTCCTGATCAACGAAAGAGACCCGTCATGCGGAAGATCCTCATAGTCGGCGCCGGTCAGTCCGGGCTCCAGCTCGCCCTCGGCCTGCAGTCGCACGGGTACGAAGTCACTCTCATGTCCAACCGCACGGCGGACGAGATCCGGTCCGGCCGTGTCATGTCCACGCAGTGCATGTTCGACACGGCGCTCCAGCACGAGCGCGACCTCCAGATCAACTTCTGGGAGTCCCAGGCCCCGAAGATCGAGGGCCTCGGCGTCTCCGTCGCCGGCCCGCCCGCAGTTGAGACAAACGCAGTCCAGCGCGTGATCGACTGGGTCGGCAAGCTCGACGGCTACGCCCAGTCGGTCGACCAGCGCGTCAAGATGGCCGGCTGGATGGAGACCTTCGCGCAGCGCGGCGGCCAGCTCGTCATCCACGGTGCCGCCGTCTCCGACCTGGACTACTTCTCCCGCACGTACGACCTGGTGCTGGTCTCCGCGGGCAAGGGCGAGCTGGTCTCCATGTTCGGCCGTGACGCCTCCCGCTCCCCGTATGCCGAGCCGCAGCGCGCCCTCGCCGTCTCCTACGTCCACGGCCTCGGCCCGCGCCCCGAGCACCCGGACTACGACGCGGTCCGCTGCAACCTGGTGCCGGGCGTCGGCGAGCTCTTCGTCATGCCGACCCTCACCACGTCCGGCCGGGCCGACATCCTCTTCTGGGAGGGCATCCCGGGCGGTCCGCTCGATGTCTTCCAGGGCGTCAAGGACCCGGCCGAGCATCTGTCGCTCACGCTGGAGCTGATGGAGAAGTTCACGCCGTGGGAGTACGCCCGCGCCACGAAGGTCGAGCTGACGGACGCCAACGGCACCCTTGCCGGCCGGTACGCACCGACCGTGCGCAACCCGATCGGCCGGCTCCCGGGCGGCGGTCTCGTTCTTGGTGTCGCGGACGTCGTCGTCGCCAACGACCCGATCACCGGACAGGGCTCCAACTCGGCTTCCAAGTGCGCGGCTTCCTACCTCACGTCGATCACCGAGCACGGTGACAAGCCGTTCGACGAGGAGTGGATGCAGTCCACCTTCGACCGTTACTGGGACACCGCCCAGCACGTCACCAAGTGGACCAACGCGATGCTCGGCGTCCCGCCGGAGCACGTCCTCAACCTGATCGGCGCGGCGGGCGAGCTCCAGCCGGTCGCCGACCGGTTCGCGAACGGCTTCGACAACCCGGCCGACTTCGAGAACTTCTTCTACGAGCCGGACAAGACCAACGCCTACCTGGGCTCGGTCGCGGAGGCTGCGCAGGCCTCTGGCCGGTGATGCGGAAGTCGTCGTTGGTCGTCATTGGTCGTCGCTGGGCGCCCTCGGACGGCCCGCAGACGGCCCGGGACGGTAGGCGTTCCGGCTAGCTGGTGCCGTGACGAGAGGTATCCGGGTGCGCTCGGCTGCCGCCCCGCGGCGCGGTGCAGGACGGCGCCCTCCGCCCGAGCGGAGGGCGCTGGTCCGCCTCAGTTCGAGGCCGATGTAGCGCAGTTGGACACTCAGTCGGCGTTGCACGGGCACGGGTGCAGGTGGCCACCACACACCTGCAGCCAGGGGTGCCGGCCATTCGAAACGCTCAGGGGCAGGAGCTGTACGCCGCGACCGGTCGGCTGCTGCACGAGCGGCGGCGTTCGAGAGGCCGGCGCGGGAAGTAGCTGCCGGACCTGAGCTTGGGGATGGCGAGTCCGGGCGCGGCTCATGGGTAGCGGGGTGCGAGCCCCGCTACCCATGAGCGTCGGTCGACCACTCGGTGTCACCGTTGCCGGCGTCACTCGCAGAAGACCGCGTTTCAGAATCAGTCGTCGGATTCCTCGTCGTCCGAATCGTCGTCGTCGTCGTCGGAATCGTCGTCGTAAGAACCCCAGTCGAAATCGTCGAAACCGAAGTCGTCGTCGGTGGAAAATGCGGTGGCGGAATCCGCGACCGTGACTGCGCTCTCGGGCTGTGGCAACGCCGGGGCGGCGAATGCGTTGGAGGAAAGCGAGGCGGACCCTGCCGCCAGGGCGGTCGCGGCGGTGAGCAGAACAATACGTCGGGTACGGGACATGGGAGTGCTCCTCGTGAAAAGGGTGAAATCGCGCCGCCGGGGCTGTTCCCGACGATGTCGGTGGGCCACCTGTTCTGCGTGAACCCGTGTATCCATTGAGCCCCGTCGGGCGAGTCACGTCATGCCGCTGAAATTCGGGACTTGACAGCTCTGCCGCCATCGGCTCCGAGATCGGGAGCGCAGCCGCTACGACCAGTCGTGGGTGACCCCCTGCACCCCGGCAAACGCAGGACAGCCCTGCTTACGGCGTGCCGATCTGCCCGACCGTCTGGTCCGGCGCCTCGTCCTTGTTCTTGCGCTCCAGCGCGCCGAGTGCGGCCAGCTGCTGCGCGGAGAGCGAGGCCAGCAGCGCCTCGACCTCCTTCAGCCGGGCCTCCATCGTGTCGCGCTGCTCGCGCCGTTTCTCGGTCAGCGCCTGCTGGAGGTCGAGCGCCTTGCGGGATCGCGTCGCCAGCGCGTTCGCGTACTGCGCAGTGCTCTCCAGCCGGGCGATCGTCGCCCGCTTGCTGCTGGCCGCACGCTCCATCAGATGGCTTTGGTCCAAGGCGCGCTGAGGGTCGCGAGCCAGCAGGAGGTGCAGATACACCGACAGTTCGGAGCTGCCCTGGTACTGCCGGCTGGCCAGCAGTCCGGCGTCACCGCGACTGCGGGCGACGGCGTATCGGGCTCTGGCCAGATCGGTGTTGAGCCGCCGCGTCTCGGCGGTCTGTGCCGTGAGCTGCTCCTCGGTCGCGTCGTATGCCTCGCCCGCCTCCTCCACCTGCCGGTACAGCTCCTGGAGCTCGGTGAGGAGCTGGGCGATGCCCTTCGGAGCCGCCGCGCCGGACGCGGACGCTTCCGGCGCAGACACTCCGGGCCCCCCGGGCGCGGCGTGCGCCGGTGTCGACGGAGGGCTGGGGGGCCAGGCGGCCGCCGGTGTGGTCGCGAGTGCCGTTGCCAGCGCCGTCGCCAGCGCGGCCGTACGGACGGACCGAAGCACTGTGCCCGACATGCGATCACCTCTGGTGGGTTCCACAGGAGATGATGCGGCCGTGCCCGTATGACGACCGCACGAGTGGCCGAACCGGCCCAACGCGGTCACCCGCGACGGGCCGATCGGACCCTTGCCCGGCGTGGCGGCCTTGCTATCGGCCGGCCGGCAGCGCGTAGAAGGTGCGGTCGCGCCACACCACGGCGGTGCCCCCGGCCACCACCCCCCGGTAGCCGGATGGGGGTCCCCCCGGACGGAGTCCGGGGGAGGCTGCGCGGCCGCCCGCGTCCTGGAACTTCCACAGCCGGCTGCCGTCCGCCGCGGCGACGGCCGTGACCTGTGTGGACTCCAGGACCAGCGCGGTACGCCCGCCCGTGGGGAGCAGCACACGCGGCCGTCCGTCGCCACCGGCCTCCGTGGACTGAGTCCAGCGGATGGCGCCCGTCGCCGCGTCCAGCGCGAGGAGCTGATGCCCGTCGGTCGGGACGTAGAGCGTGTCGCCCTGGACCACACCTTCGCCGGCCCCGCCGGCGGCCCGCCACAGATGCTTGCCGCTGCCCGTGTCGTACGCGTGGAGACCGTCGTCAGCCGCCGCGTACAGCCGCCCCGAGGGATCGCCGGACACGGAGGCGCCCTGGTGGACGGCGCCGAAGTACTTGCCCCACCGGCGGCTGCCGGTGGTCCGGTCGTACAGGGCGAACAGCGCCCTGCCCTTGTTCACCTTCTGCTGCTGCGGGGTGAGCGAGTCGCTGTCCTGCCGTACGAGGATGCCGTCGGGGCGGACGGCGATGCCCTGGTAGCGCGGTACGGCGTTCCTGCCGCGGCCGTTCGGGACCTGGGCACGCCACAGCTCCTTGCGCGCGACGACGTCGTACGCGAAGAGGTACGTCCGTGAGCCCGCGGTCCCGGTGAACCAGACGACCGGGCCCTCGGCGGCGGCCACGGCGCTGACGTGGGCCGGGGCGGGCGCGCGGTGCCGGACGGTGCCGTTCTGCGGGGAGAGCCACACGAAGTGCGTGGCGCCGATGACGATCAGGCTGTCACCCGCGACGACGGGACGGTGCGCGGCCCCGGCGGCGGGCTGCGTCCACAGCCGGCGGCCGGTGCGCATGTCGACCCCGGTGGTCTGCCGGGCGTCGGTCACGACGAACACGCGGTCGCGCCATGCTGCCGCCTGCAGCGACCCGGCGGTGGGGTGCTGGTACGCCCACAGAGGCGTGGGCGGCACGCCGGGCACCGGCTTCGCCGCGGGCACCGGTCCGGCGGCGGCCGGTGCCGCGGCCTCGCCGTCCCCGCCGCTCAGGGCCAGGCCCAGCCCACCGCCGACCACCAGCCCGACGGTCCCGGCCACGGCCCCGACCACCACGGCCCGCCGCTCGGCCCCGGCCTTGGCGGCGAGCACGGAGGCGGTGAGGGCGGATTTGGGGGCGGCAGGGTGCGCCTCGTTGCCCGGCGGGGCGCTGTCCGGCTGCCTCACCCAGCCGGCAAGACCGGGCGCACCCGCCCCCGGGGCCGCCACACCGGCCTCCGCGGCAGGCCGGGCCCTCGGGACACCCAGGGGCGCGGTCACCCTGTCGGTGGCGCGTGCGCCGACGGCACCGAGCGCCAGGGTGCTTCGGCCGCTCCCCGCGCCGGGCGGCAGTGCCGGCGCGCCGACAGCACCGGCGGGAGCCGCGGTGTCGGCGGCCGGGGCGTCCTGGGGCTGCCCATCCCCGGCTCGTACCGGCGGCCGCGGCCCGGCGGGCGAGCCTCCGGTCTGCTCGCCCTCGTCGCGCGGTGCGCCGTCGGCGGGTGGGAAGTCTTCGGGCGCGGGTGTTCCGACGGTGGTGGGCCCTGTGTCCTCGGCGGGCGTGGCTCCGGTCTGCGTGCGCTCGTCGCGGGGTGCGCTTTGGGCGGGTGGGAAGTGTTCGGGTGTCTCGACGCCGGTGTCCGGCTCGCTCTCGCCGTGCGCCTGCGCGAAGGCGCGGTCGGCGGGTGCGGCTTCGCCGCCCGGCGCAGGTGCCCCGGCAGACGCGTCCTGGCCAGGCGGCCCCAGGTGGGAGGACACCGCGGCCGCCTGGCTCGCCAGGGCCGTCAGCAGCGGCTCCGGAAGCCAGCCCTCCTTGGCCAGGGCCGCCGCCCCCTCCAGGGCCAGGGTGGCCGCGGCGCTGCCGGCCGTCGGGCGTGCCGCCGGGGACTTGGCCAGGCAGGAGGCCACGAGGTCGCGCAACCCCTCCGGGACGGCGTCCAGTTCGGGCTCCGCGTCGGCGATGGCTGTGCCGCCGGCGAGCGGAGTCGCACCCGTCGCCGCGTACGCCAGCAGCAGGCCGAGGACGAAGATGTCGGACGCCGTGCCGGGCTTCTCGCCCGCGAGCTGTTCCGGAGTGAGGTAACCGAGGCGTACGGACAGCTGTCCGCCGGGGCCCGCTTCGGCGTGGGCGGCCGCGCCCAGGGCGCCGAAGGCCGCGAGCCGGGGGCCGTCCGCCGCGAGCAGGACGGTCTGCGGGGCGAGGCCGTGGAGCACGGTGCCGGTGGCGTGGACCCGCGAGAGCGTCTCGGCGAGGCCCGCGCCCAGGGTGCGTACCGCGCGCTCCGGGAGCGGGCCCGCGAGCGCGATCGCCTCGCCCAGCGTGATCGCCGGGACGTACGAGGCGGCCGTCCACAACTCCGGCCCGTCCGCGCCGGTGGCGACGGGTGCGAGGACCCAGCCGCCGCTCAGCCGGTCCGCGGTACGGGCCTCCGCCTCGAAGCGGTGCCGGAACGCGGGCAGCGCGGCGAGCCCGGGCCGGGCGAGGGAGACGACGACGGTGGCGCCGTCGGTCCCGGACCGCGCGAGGTACTGGACGGTGCTCGCGGTCTCCCGGAAGCGCGACAGCGTGTCGTACGGGCCGATGCGGGGTGGATCGCCGTCCTGCAACGGCTGCGGCGACTCCATCGGCTGCATCGGCTGCATCGGCGAGCTCCCCCCTGGCGGTGCGGTGGGCTTGATCCTATTCGGCCCGCTTCGGCTTGGACCAGGGCCAGTTGAGCGTGCGGCGCTCCCGGCCGCCCGGGGCGTACTCGTACTTCCAGCCGCGCGGCAGCCCGAGCCGCTTGGTGTGGCCGGAGGGGACGCGGCGGTACGCGTACACGGTGGGTGGCCCGCCGTCGTCGTCGGGCACCGGCACCTCGTACCAGAGCGGAGGGTTGCCGGTGGGGCCGACGAGCACGGGCAGTACCCGCCCGTCCAGGGGCCCGCCGACGAAGGGGGTGTTCTCGCTTTTCACCCGCCCAGTCTCGCTCAGGCCCGCGGTCACGTCTCTTCGCGCAGCAGGTGGCCCGCGTCTTCCAGGACCGGGATCACCCGGCGGGCCAGCGTCCCGACGGGTCCCGACGGACCCTCCATCGCCAGCAGCGCCCTGACGACGCCCGCCGTCTCCTCGTCGGTCGCCGCCGTCGCCGCCAGCAGGCCGACGAGATGGTCGACGAGCCAGTCCCGCAGCTCCTCGACCGGCGGGCGCTTCTCCTCGTCGAGCCAGATCAGCGAGGCCGCCTCGACCGCGGCGATCCAGGTGCGGACCATCATCCGCAGCCGGGGCCCCGGTTCCGGGACACCGAGGTGGACGAGGATCTGCTCGGCGGCGGCGCGGCGCACCTCGTCGACGATCGCGCCGGTACGGGACGTCTCGGCGACGCTGCCGCCCTGGAGAAGGGCGCTGAACCCGGCGTCGTGTTCGTCGACGAAGACGAGATAGCGGTCCAGCACCCGGCCGAGGCGCTCGGTGGGAGGGCCCGCGGAGGGCTCGGCGAAGCAGAGCACGAGCGCGTCCGCGGAGCTGCGCAGGGCGGCCTCGTACAACTGCTGCTTGCCGCCGGGGAAGTACCGGTACACGAGCGGCCGCGAGACTCCGGCGGCCTCGGCGACGTCGTCGAGCGACACCTCCTCGGGCGCCCGGTGCGCGAACAGCGTCAGGGCGGCGCGCAGGAGCTGGCTGCGCCGCTCCTCGACGCTGAGGCGCCGGTACGCGCGATTCGCGGCGGGAGCACTCGGGGTCATACCCGCAGCGTAACCGCCGCCCCCGCGCGCCCCATCCCGGAATCCCGTCCTCCGCCCCGGGGCCGGGGTGCGGCCGGCCCCGGCACGAATGCGGACCGCCGGGCACCGGAGCGAGTCGGTCGTCCTCCGGGCAGTCTTCCGGGGGCCTCCGCGTCGCCTTCCGGGATGTCCTCCGGGACGGCTCACGGGCTCTTTCTCCAGGGTGTGCGCCCGCTCAGGCCAGGAGTCCGGAGCTCTTCCACAGCCTGCGGCCCGCCCCGCGCAGGCTGTGTCGAAGTGCGGCTCCGCCGCGTGGCGATCTCGTCCGTGGGGCGGGGCGGTTGCGGGGTTCCTGTGTGCCTGCTCAGGCCAGGAGCCCGGAGCTCTTCCACAGCCTGCGGCCCGCCCCGCGCAGTACTCCGATCTCGTCCAGGAAGTCCGTGAGGCGCTTCGCGCCCGTCTGCATCACCTCGCGGCGGTGGCCGCTCGCCTTGACCTGGGCCACGGCCTGCTGCCGGTCCAGGCCGACGTTCTCGTACACCTGGGGGTTGATGAAGCAGACGGAGAAGACCCGCGCCGCCTGCCCGCAGCTGATCCGGGTGAACTCCTGCTCCCAGCGGGGCGCGGTCACCATCTGGCGGCGCAGCTCCTCGCGGGCGTACCGCACATGCCGCGCCTCCTCCACCACATGGATCCGCGTCACGCCCCGCACCAGGGTCTGGACGCGCTCGTCCGGGAAGGTCAGCCGCTGCATCCAGTCGAGGATCTCCTCGCCGAGCAGCGTCGCCGCGAAGGAACCGGGCGTCGTGGAGACGGTCTTCAGGACGCGCGCCAGGTTGTGGTAGACCCGCGGCACGGGATACGCGGGGGCGCCGCCCTTCTGGATCATCTTCGCGAACATCATCGAATGCCGGCACTCGTCCGCTATCTCGGTGAGCGCGTACCGCACATGATTGCTGGTCACCGACTTGTCGTAGATGTGCCGCACCAGCAGCTGCATGAGGATGATCTCGAACCAGATGCCCAGCGAGGCGAGTGACGCCGCCTCGTGCCGCGCCAGGTCCATCCGCTGCTCCTCGGACATCCTCTTCCACAGCGGGGTGTCGTACAGGGACACCAGCTCCGGCGGCCAGAACCACTTGCCCTCCTCGACCGGGGCCTCCCAGTCGAGCTCCTTGTCAGGGTCGAAGGAGTGCTTCGCGGAGGACTCGAGCAGGCGGGCGGCGACCTGTTCGCGGTCCCGCAGCGGGCCGAGGGCGTCGCGGAGGGCGGTGAGATCGCGTGGCGTCACAGTCGTCATGGTCCTTATGAGACTGCGCGTCAGTAGCGCCGTCAATCCCTTGTGCGGGACTTGTTGACTCGGCGTCTACCAACGTGTGAGCCTGCCAAGGGACGTCAGACGGACCGTCAGTCGAGGCGAAGGAGCCGTTCGTGCCGACACGTGACCTCTACACCCACACCCCCGACGACCCCATCTGGTCCGTCCCGGCCTCCGGAGCTGCTCGCTTCAGCTGGGAGGCCATGTATGTCGGCCAGGAGAACGGCTCCGGCCGCGACCGTCTCCTCGCCCTCTACCAGAAGGGCAAGGACAAGCAGTGGGACGGCGCCAAGCGGATCGACTGGGACCTGGAGGTGGACCCGTACGACCCGCTCGGCACCCCCGACGAAGCCCTCAGCCTCTACGGCACCCGCCACTGGTCGAAGATGACCGAGAAGGACAAGGGCGAACTGCGCCGGCACTACTCCTCCTGGCAGTTCAGCCAGTTCCTGCACGGCGAGCAGGGCGCCATGGTGTGCGCCGCGCGGATCGTCGAGTCCGTGCCCGACCTCGACGCGAAGTTCTACTCCGCCACCCAGACCATGGACGAGGCGCGGCACGCCGAGATCTACGGGCGCTTCCTGCACGAGAAGATCGGCATGCTCTACCCGATCAACGACAACCTCCAGGGTCTGCTGGGCGACACCCTGCGCGACTCCCGCTGGGACATGCCGTACCTCGGCATGCAGGTGCTCATCGAGGGCCTCGCCCTCGCCGCCTTCGGCATGATCCGGGACACGACCGACAAGCCGCTGCCCAAGCAGATCCTGGCGTACGTCATGCAGGACGAGGCCCGGCACGTCGCCTTCGGACGGATGGCGCTGCGCGACTACTACAAGCAGCTCACGGTCGCGGAGCTGCGCGAGCGCGAGGAATTCGTCATCGAGGGCTGCTACCTGATGCGTGACCGCATCCGGGGCCTGGAGGTGCTGGAGGACTTCGGTATCCCGCGGAAGGAAGCGGAGGAGTACACCGAGCAGTCCGAATTCCTCCACCTCTTCAGGAAGCTGCTCTTCAGCAGGATCGTGCCGTGCGTGAAGGACATCGGCCTGTGGGGCGAGCGGCTGCAGAAGGCGTACGTCGACATGGGCGTCTTCGAGCTCGGCGACTCCAGCCTCGACCTGCTGATGACCCAGGACGAGGAGCTCGCGGAACAGCTGGACCGGGAGCGCTTCGCGGCAGAGGAGGCGGAACGGGTGGCGGAGGTGGAGCAGGCGATCGAGGCAGGCGGGGCGGCATGAGTTGCTCCGGAGCCTTGCCTCGACCACTGATCACCCGTTCGGAGGACGATCTCCGGTTCCGGCTGGGTACGCTGGTGGTACCAGGCAGGCTCCGTCGCATGGGAGCAACCATGAGCGCCGCACGCGAGTACGGGCTGCACGAGGACTATGAGTGGGCCCGTCCGCCGGTGGGCGGGTGGACGGCGGACGACCTCGACGAGCTTCCGAATCTTCCTCCGCACACGGAGCTGATTGACGGGAGCCTCGTCCTCGTGAGTCCGCAGACTGCCTTTCACATGCGTACCGTCCGTCTGCTGGACTCGTCCCTGTTCGACCAGGCACCTGACGAGTTCGATGTGTACCGTGAGTTCACCGTCACGCTCGGCGACCGCAACCGCCTGGAGCCTGACGTCCTCGTGACCCGCGCTGATGCCGACACCGGCCCCAAGCGGACCCGACTCCTGCCCGAGGACGTCATCCTGGCCGTCGAGGTCGTTTCCGAGGAATCCGTGGAACGTGACCGGGACGTGAAGCCTCGCAAATACGCGCAGGCAGACATCCGGCACTTC
This sequence comes from Streptomyces sp. NPDC053673, assembly GCF_055585225.1. Classification (NCBI taxonomy): domain Bacteria; kingdom Bacillati; phylum Actinomycetota; class Actinomycetes; order Kitasatosporales; family Streptomycetaceae; genus Streptomyces; species Streptomyces sp. NPDC053673. The sequence continues at coordinate 172,014 of NZ_JBVJKN010000011.1, forward strand.
TGGCGCGTGGAGGAGAACGACGGCCTTCCTGTCGTGTTCGTCTACGAACTCGATCCCGCAACCCTGTCGTACGGCTTGACCGGCATCCACCACAATCAGCTCAAGCTCGATCGTCCCTTTCCCATCGAGATCGACCTGACCGCGATCAACCGTCGGAAGCCTCGCGCCTGACAGCCGCCCCCTGAAGCCGAGGGGCTCACTCGGAGCCCGGCGGGAATGTCGTCCGCAGCGTGAACGCGTGCGGTGTCGGGCCGTGCTCCCGCACATGGAGGAGGCGCTTCTCGGCCTCCTCCACGGTCGGGCGGTGGCCCGCCTCCACCCACCACATCGTGGTCATCGCCTCTTCCACCCGCTGGAACCACTCGTAGCGCCGCGACAGCAGCTCGCGGTGCCGTCCCTGGTACATGAAGGCGGTCAGCGCATCGGTGTCGCGCCACACCGACATGTTGACGATCAGCCACTCGTCGCCGAAGACGGGCACATCCGTCGCGTTGCCCGAATCGCTCTGGAGCCGCCAGATGAAGCCGTCGGCCTCGTCGGCAACGGTGTTCACCGGGTCGAGCGCGTCGACGAAGTCCTTCAACTCGGGGGAGTCCAACGGGAATCTGAGCCGTGCGATGTTCACCTGGGCCAGTTCGTAGGCCGGTTGCTCAGTGGTCATGGCCGCACGATAAGCGGCCGCAGCCCAGCCGTCCGCCCCGTTCCGAGGACCGAGACCGACCGCACCCCCGCATCCGCATTCGCATCCGCGCTCGCATCCGCAGACCGGCAACCCGGTCAGGGCTTCCGCAGCGCCGCCACCATCACCGCTCTCGCGATCGGCGCCGCGTCGCCCCCGCCGCTGATCTCGGCGCCGGCCGCCTCCGGGTCCTCCACGACCACCGCGACCGCCACCGCCGGGCGGCTCACGTCCCGCTTCTGCGCCCAGGCGATGAACCAGGCGTACGGGGTGCCGCGGTTGCCGACGCCGTTCTGGGCCGTGCCCGTCTTCCCGCCGACCGTCACCCCGCCGATCTGGGCGCGCGTTCCCGTCCCCTTCTCGACCGCCGCGACCATCAGCCGCTGCAGCTCCTGCGCCGTCACCGGATTCATCGCCCGCTGATACGACCGCCGCGGTGTCTCCCGGATCGTGTCGCCGTCCCAGGTCGTCGTCCGCTCGACCAGATGCGGGTACGGCAGCTCACCGCCGTTGGCGACGGCCGCCGAGACCATCGCCATCTGCAACGGCGTGGCGCTCGTGTCGAACTGGCCGATGGACGACAGCGCAAGCTGGTCCACGCTCATCCGCCGGTCGAAGTTGGACATGGCGACCCGGGACGGAATCCGCAGTCCGCCGTCGTTGAACCCGAACCGGCCCGCCGTCTCCAGCATCCCCTCCAGCCCCACCTTCGTCCCCAGGTTCGCCATCACCGTGTTGCACGACCACTTGATCGCATACAGGAGCGATGCCTTCTCGCAGCCGGGCACCGGATTGGGGAGCTCCGTCCGAGTGCCCGGGATCAGATACGGATCAGGCGTGTCGGTCGGGGCGTCCAGATCCGTGACGACCCGGGCCTCCAGCGCCGCCGCCGCCGTCACGATCTTGAAGGCGGAGCCGGGCGGATACGTCTGCCGGATGGCCCGGTTGAGCATCGGACGGCTCTCCGACCCGTTGAGCCGCTTCCAGGCGGCCGTGACGGCCGCGCTGTTGCCGGAGAGCACTCCGGGGTCGTACGAGGGGCTGCTGACGAGCGCCAGGATCCTGCCGGTCGACGGTTCGAGCGCGGCGACCGCGCCACGCCGGCCGTCGAGGCCGTCGTACGCGGCCTGCTGCATCGAGGCCTTGATGGTGGTGACGACCTTGCCGCCGGGCCGCTCCGAGCGGGTGATGTCGTTCCAGAAGGGGAGCGGGGCGAGCAGCGGATCGGTGCCGGACAGGATCGGGTCCTCGGCGTGCTCCAGCAGCGTCGTGCCGTATGTCTGGGAGGCGAAGCCGGTGACGGGCGCGTACATCGGACCGTGCCGGTACGAGCGCTCGTACCGCAGCTGCTGGCCGGTGTCCTTGGAGCCGGTGATGCGCTGCGAGCCGACCATGATGTCGCCGCGCGGCTCGTCGTAACGGGCGATCTCCGGGCGCCGGTTGGCCGGGCTGGCGTTGAGCTCGCCGGCCTGGAGGACCTGTACGCGCACGGCGTTCACAAGCAGCGCGACGAGCAGCAGCAGACAGAGCGCGGCCGCACGCCGGATGTAGCCGGTCACCGTGCCTCCTCGGGGGCGACCGGTGCGGCGGTGGGCGCGATGACCCCGGTCTCGACGGGCTCGGGGTGCGGGGCGCGCGCCGAGTCGCTGACCCGGATGAGCAGCGCGACGATGATCCAGTTGGTGACGACGGACGAACCGCCCTGCGCCAGAAACGGCATGGCCATTCCGGTCAGCGGGATCAGCCCCATCACCCCGCCCGCGATCACGAAGACCTGCACGGTGAGGATGGCGGCCAGACCCACGGCGAGGAGGCGTCCGAAAGGATCGCGCAGGGCGAGGCCCGCGCCGTAGCCGCGGGCCACCAGCAGCGCGTACAGCAGGAAGACCGCGGTGAGTCCGGCCAGCCCCAGCTCCTCGCCGGCGGTCGCCAGGATGAAATCGGACTTGGCGGCGAAGCCGATGAGGACCGAGTGGCCCGCGCCGAGCCCGGCGCCGAAGACGCCTCCGGCGGCGAACGAGAACATCGACTGGGCGAGCTGGCTCGGCCCCTGGCCCGCGTCGATGGAGGCGTACGGATCGAGCCAGTCCTCGACACGGCTGTGCACATGCGGTTCGAGGGCGCCGGCGGCGAACGCCCCGACGGCCGCGAGCAGCAGTCCCACGGCGATCCAGCCGGTCCGGCCCGTCGCGACGTAGAGCATGATCACGAAGAGCCCGAAGAACAGCAGCGAGGTGCCGAGATCCCGCTCCAGCACCAGGACGGCGACGCTGACCAGCCAGATCGTGACGATCGGGCCGAGTACCCGGCCGGTGGGGAGCTGGAGTCGCCAGATCCGGCGGCCGGTGTGGGCGAGGGCGTTGCGGTTGGCGGCGAGATAGGCGGCGAAGAACAGCGCGAGCAGGATCTTCGCGAACTCGCCCGGCTGGAAGGAGAATCCGCCGATCCGGATCCAGATCCGAGCGCCGTTCACCGCCGGGAAGAAGATCGGCACGATCATGAGACCGAGCGCGGTGGCGACCGAGAGATACGCGTACCGCTGCAGGATCCGGTGGTCGAGCAGCAGGACGACGACCGCGATGAAGAGCGCGACGCCGAGGGTGGACCAGATCAGCTGGGTGGGGGCGGCCCGGTCGCCGGGTGTCTCCAGGTCGAGCCGGTAGATCAGCACCAGCCCCACGCCGTTGAGGAGCACCGCGATCGGGAGCAGGAGCGGGTCCGCGTACGGGGCGCGGATCCGCACGGCGAGATGCGCGAGCAGGGCGAGCAGACCGAGGCCCGCGCCATAGGCGACGGCATCGGGCGGGACGGCGCCGTTCCTGGCGAGGCCGACACCGACGTAGCCGTAGACGGAGATGAGGACGGCGCAGACCAGGAGCGAGAGCTCCACGCCCCGCTGCTTCGGCGGGTGAAGTGCGGGTGGGGGAGCGTCCGCTGTCGTTGCGGTCATGTCCCGCAACGTAGCAAGAGGGCGTCTTATGTCAGCTTATCCATGGACGTAATGGGCTCCATGTCGGCGGCGGGGTCGTCGGCGTCGGCGCCCCGCGCGGCCGGTTCGCCGTTCTGCGCGCAGCCCGATGACGTCGCGAAGCCCGATGGAGCAGTGGAGTCCGGGCAGTCCGCGAGGTGGACGTACTCGGGAAGCGTCAGCCCGGCGACCGCCCCGCCCTCCGGCGCGTTGGCGAACACCAGCTCCGCGCCGATCACCGCGGCCTGCCCCACCGCGATCGTCAGTCCGAGGCCGTGGCCCTTGCCGCCCGACTCCGTACGGAACCGCTGCGGGCCGTGCTCCAGCAGATACTCCGGATAGCCCGTGCCGTGGTCGCGGACCGAGACCACCGGCCCGTCCACCGACACCGTCACCGGCTGCGCCCCGTGCTTGTGAGCATTGGTGATCAGATTGCCGAGCACCCGCTCCAGTCGGCGCTTGTCGGTCTCGACCCGTGCCGGGTTCACGATCCGCAGCTCCGTCTCCGCACCGGAGGCCCGCACCATCCGCACCAGCCGCTCCACCAGCGGAGCCAGTTCGTGGATGTCGAGATCGACGGTCTCACCGCCCGCGTCCAGGCGCGATATCTCCAGCAGATCCTCGGTCAGCGCCCGCATCGTCCGCACCCGGTCCTGCACCAGTTCGGAGGGGCGGCCCGGCGGCAGCAGTTCGGCCGCGGCGGACAGCCCCGTCAGCGGGGTGCGCAACTCGTGCGCCACATCGGCGGTGAAACGCTGCTCGCTCAGCAGCTTTCCCTGGAGCGTGCAGGCCATGGTGTCCAGCGCGCCGGAGACCGTGGCCACCTCGTCCTCGGGGCGTGAAGGGTCCTTCGTGCGGGGATCGCTGACACGCGCGTCCAGATCGCCCGCGCTGATCCGCCGTGCCACCTGCGCGGTCAGATGGAGCCGCCGGGTGACCCGGGTCACTGCGAACGCCCCCACCAGCAGCGTCGCGCCGATCGCCAGCACCGAGGAGCCGAGGATCGCCCGGTCCAGGCCGGAGATCGTGCTCGCGCTGAGCGTGTAGTCGATGCGCACCGCGATCGCGCGGCCGTCGGCCGGGCCCGCCGCCCACATCGTCGGCCGCCCCTTGAAGTCGGCGACCACCGTGCCGCGCTGCCCACGCAGGGCGAGAGCCCGCAGCTCGCCCGGCATGCCCGGCGGATCCACCGCACCGAACCGCCCGACCGGCTCGCCCGCCTCGTACGCCCGCGTCACGTCCTCCAGTCGGGACAGTGCCTTCTCGCGGGCCTGGTCCACCGTCTGCTGGGTCACCGACACATGCACCAGCGCGCCGAGCAGTGCCGCGAGCGCACAGCACATCACAGTGATGAAGACCGCGGCCTTCCAGGTCAGCGTCGCGGTCCAGGAGGGCAGCCGCGGCCGCCTGCGGCGCGGGGTGGAGCGACGGGTCATGGGGCGTCCGCCGACGGCTCGGGCCTGCCGGGCTTGGCGGGCTTGGCGGGCTTGACCCGGACGATCTCGTCACGGGTGGGGAGCATCGTGCGCTGCTGCTCGTCCCAGGACCAGGCGGTCCGGTACTCGTAGCCGGGGATGCCCGCCGAAACGGCGCGCGTGATCAGGTTTCGCCCGGCCAGTTCCACGCTGACAATCGGCTCCGTGTGCGCCATGATGCGCGTCAGCCCGCCCTTTTCCGGCATGTAGATGCGAATCGCGGTCTGGTGTTCGGGCAGGGTGATGCCGACGATCAGCTCGTCCTTTCCGTCGCCGGTGAGATCCCGGTAGTACGGCTTGAGTATCGGGCAGGCCTTCGGCTTCGTTCCGCAGTCGCGGATCTGCCGGGCGGTCCGGGCGTAGAGCCCGTCGACGCCGGTGACCTCGCCGGGGTCGGCCTTCACCTCGGCCTGGACGACGGCGACCGGGTCCATGGTGCGGACATCGCCGTCCGGCACCTTGATGCCGGGAACGTGTTGAGTGTCACTCTCGCCGTAGTCGACCGGAGGCGCGGAGATCGGCGGCAACTCGGGCCACAGCTCGACCGGGCCGATGGCGGTCGGGGTCGCGCCCGCGCTCTCCAGCCCGCCCGCGTCCTGGCAGCCGGACAGCAGCAGCGCGGCGGCCGTGGCCGCCAGCGTTGCGCCGATGACGGTGCGAAACGGGCTCAAGGGGCTCCCTGCTGGTGCTGCGTGCCATCACTTCACGCGGCCGGGACGAGGCCGCGAGGAAGATGATGTCGTCCGTGCGGTGACCATTCTCGGCCGGGCCACCGCAGATGGTCGGACGGGGCTCCGGCCGCTCGGTCGTCCCGAAAACCTTATTCGGCCGAAGCGGACCCACGTCCCACAGCCCGCACCCGGCGACCGGCCTGGACCCGGGCCAAACGGACCCACGTCCCACAGCCCGCACCCGGCGACCGGCCTGGACC
>NZ_JBVJKN010000011.1:178164-227597 GCF_055585225.1 Streptomyces sp. NPDC053673
TCCCACAGCCCGCACCCGGCGACCGGCCTGGACCCGGGCCAAACGGACCCACGTCCCACAGCCCGCACCCGGCGACCGGCCTGGACCCGGGCCAAACGGACCCACGTCCCACAGCCCGCACCCGGCGACCGGCCTGGACCCGGGCCAAGCGGACCCACGTCCCACGGCCCGCACCCGGCGACCGGCCTGGACCCGGGCCAAACGGACCCACGTCCCACAGCCCGCACCCGGCGACCGGCCTGGACCCGGGCCAAACGGACCACCTCCCACAGCCCGCAGTCGGCGGACGGCCCGGGGCGGGGCCGTGCCGGGTCGGCCCCGCAGGGACCGGCGGAGTACCGGGCGCTCCCGCGGTACAGGGCGCCCCGCCGGTCCCGAGGAGTCCAGCCCGGAGGGGCCCCGCCCCACCACCCACCCGCGCACCCCGAGCCCGTCTGGGGGTCCCCCCCCCACGCCGCAGGGCGTAGGGGGAGATTGAGGACGGACACACCGGACGCCGCCACGGCACCGGGCAGCACAGGCCGCCCGGACCGCACCGGGCACACCGTCACCGCACCCCCGCCGGAAGCGCACCGCAGCCGCACGGCAACCCCGGTACCGCCGCACCCCAATCCGCACCCAATCCGCACCCCGCCGGAGGCGCACCGCACCCCGCCGGAGGCGCACCGCACCCCGCCGGAGGCGCACCGTACCGCCCTACCGATCCGCCCCTGCCCGGCCGCCACGCCCCGACAGCGCCGCGCGGCACAGCGCGAGCAAGCGCTCGTCCTGTTCGATGTCGTGGCTCCCGGAGCCGCCGTCCAGAACGTTGTGGCGGCGCGGACGGGAGAGCTCGGCGCGAAGGAGCGGCGCCGCGTCCGACGCCGCGCGGCCCATCTCGGCCAGGCACTCGGCCACCTCGACGCGCCCGTACCGGTTCTCCTCCCAGGCCGTGCGCAGCACCGGGAGTGCCTCCCCGGCATCCCCGGTGACCCGCCACAGCGCCACCGCCGCGTCCATGCGCAGCCAGCGCTCCCGCGAGCTGAGCAGCTCGCGCAGCGCGGGCGCGGCGTCCGCCGCCCGCGGGCCGACGAAGCCCAGCGCCGCCGCGGCCGCCCGGCGCTCGTCGGGGCCGTCCGCCGTCAGCAACTCGCGCAGCACCCGCAGGACGGCACCGGTGTCGCCCGCGTCGCCCCCGTCGCTCGCGTCGCCCGCGACCGCCCACAGCGCCCGCGCCGCGGCCGTCGCCACCGACGAGTACGGGCTGCGCAGCAGCTCGCGCAGCTCCGGTGCGGCCGGAAGCGCCGCGCGGCCGAACGCCGTGAGCGCCCGCAGCGCCGCCTCGGCCGCCCACTCGCCGCCCTGCACCGGGGCGCCGCGCAACACCCGCAGCACTTCGGGCAGCGCCTCGACGGCCCGCAGCGCGGCCAGCCCGTGCAGCAGCGGGGCCGCCCGGTCCGAGATTTGTTCGTCCAGCGCGACCTCGCCGAGCCGACGTCGCAGCACCGGCGCGAGCGGCGCGGCCGCGGCGCCCAGATAGGACACCGCGAACGCCACGTCACGTGGCAGGTCCGGTTGCTCCAGCGCTACGGCGAGCGCCGGGACGGCGCGCAGGTCGCCGAGTCTGGCCAGCGCGACCAGGGCGTGGTGGTCGCCCTGACCGCTCTCGCCACCCTCGCCGCTCTCGCCACCCTCACGGAGCAGCCCGCTCTGCGCGACCCGGTCCGCGAGCGCGTCCGCCGCGGGCAGCGCCAGCCCGAAGAGACTCTCCAGCAGGATCGCCGCGGCGGCCCGCAGCCGCGGGTCGGGGTCGCCGAGCTGCGCCCCGACGAGCCGTACGACCTCGTCGTACGAACCGCGCCAGGACCGGATCAGGCTGTGACACATCCACACGGCGTCCGTGCGCTGCACCGGGTCGGCGCTGGTCAACTGGCCTGTGAGCAGGGCGATCCGGTCCCCGACGCGGTCGCCGAGCGCCGAGTGCAGGGTCCGCAGCAGATCGTCCGCCCACGGCGCCTGCGGCCCGCCCTCCTCACCGCTCGGGCCCGCACCCCCGCCTGAACAAGAGCCCGCACCCGCGCCTGCGCCCGCACCCCCGCCTGAACAAGAGCCCGCACCCGCGCCTGCGCCCGCACCCCCGCCCGAACAAGAGCCCACACCCCCGCCCCCGTCCGCCGCCCGCAGCAGCGCCGTCGCCGTCGAGGCGATGTCGTCGGGGAGGCGCCCCGGGGCGCACCGCGCCAGCTGCGCCAGCGCGGACAGGCGCAGCCCCGGCGGGTGGTGCGGGGCCAGCAGTGTCGTCAGCCACCGGACCGCCTCGGCGCGCAGCGACTCGTGGCGCAGGGCGATCCGGCCCACCGCCTCGACCAGCGCGAGCCGCACCTCCGTGTCCGGCTCCGCGTCCAGCCGGTCCCGCAGCAGGGCGAGCACCCGTGCCGGCTCGCCGTGCAGCATCGCCAGCGCGCACGGCGCCGCCAGCCGCACGCCGGGGTCGGGGTCGCTGAGCAGGCCGAGGAACACATCCGCGCCCGCCGCCACCGCCGCCGCCGCCATCGCATAGTTCGCGGCGTCCTCGAACTCCTCGTCCTCCGGATCGAGTTCGTCGTCGCCGTCCAGATCGATGCCCCCGATGCTCGTGAGCAACTCCACGACGGCACCCCGGTCCTGGACCTCGGGACTGGCGACGAGCTCCAGCAGGAAGGGGATGCAGGCCAGCGTCGAGTCGTAGACATCGCCCTGGTGGTGCACCGCTGCGTACATCCCGTCGAGCGCGCTCTCCCGCTCCGCCGGATCCGCCGAGGCAAGCCCCCGCAACAGTCCCGGGACATCGTCCGCCGGACCGTACGCATGCACCATCGAGGCCCAGTCGACCTCGTCGATCCCCGTGAACACGCTTTTCCCTCCCGCGAGCCAGGTACTTGGGGAGAGTGTGCACCACGACTGCAAGAACCACGCTGTGCGTGTGAGCCGAAGAAGCGCCGCCGCGCCTCGGCAGGCCTCTTGCCCCCGCCGTGCGGTGGCTGCTCCCATGGTCGAGGGGGTGATGACGGGGATGACCGGACTGCGCGTCACACCGGCAACGGCGTACGGCCGTTCGCGGCTCTACGTCAGCCTTCCCGGCGGGCGGAACGTGGCCTGGTACGACCCGGAGTCGCACCGGGTCAGCCTGGTCCTCGGCGAGTTCCGCGACGAGGTCCGCGCTGCGCTCGCCCCATATGTCACCGGCGAGGTGACCGTCGGCCCGCCGCCGGTGCCGACCGCCGACGAGCTCGCGCGGCTGTCCCTCCACCCCGACGACGATCTGGCGCCCAACCGGCCGGGGGAGGCGCTGCACCTCGCCCTCGCCCGGGCGGGCGGCGGCGGGCAGCGGCGCCGGGACCCGAGGCGCGCCGAGCTGGCCGCGCACGAGCTGCTGGGCGCGGAGTTCGACCGGCTGGAGGACGCCGGCTGGCGGGTGATCCACTCGGTGCCGCTGCCCGGTGATGCGAGCCGCGCGGGACGCATCGACCATCTGGCCATCGGCCCGGCGGGGGTGCTGGCGGTACGGACGTTCGCGGCCCGGAAACGGCGCGTACGGATCTCGGGAGAGCTGGCCGCCGCGGCCCGCGACGAACCTCGGCCCGAGCTCCGCTGGGCCCGCCGCGGCGCCGAGCGGGCCTCGCTCGCGCTGGCCACGGCGGTACGCCCGGTGCTCGCCGTCGTCGGAGCGACCCGGCTCGACGCCGTCCCCGCGCCGCCGGACGTCCGGATCCTCTCCGAGGGAGAGGTGGCCTCCTTCGCCCGGCTCGGGGGCGTACTGAAGCCCGCGGACGTCGAGTCGCTGTACGGGCATGCCCGCAACCGCAGAACCTGGCTGCGGGCATGACACCGTCATCGGCGGTGGCGGCGCGCACAGCGGCCGCCACGACCAGGAGCGGCTGCACGGCTGCCGGACCTAGTGCCCCTCCCGGCAAGCTTTGCCCGGCCGCGGCACTAGCGGAGGTTGTCCCCCCAGCCGCCCTGCAGCATGGTCTGGAACGCCCACCTTCCGTCCCGCTTGATCAGGATGTCGGCGTACCGCAGTTGCTGCGTGGTGTCGCCCATCGTCATGGTCGAGTCGGTGAAGACGACGGCCATGGCCGGGCTGAGGAAGACGGGCGTCCGCACCGACTCGAAGCCGATGTCCGCGGAGCCGTCTCCCATCACATGGGTCATGGTCTCGACGAACTGCTTGCGGTCCCACTGCGCGGCCGCGCCGTTGCCCGCGGAGTCGTCGCTGACCAGATTGAGCGGGAAGACCGCCAGATCGGCCATCCGCTCGATGTCACGGCGCGCACTTGCCGCGTCGTAGTCGGCGAACCACGCCTCGATATCGGCGAGTTCATCGGCAGTCGGGGTGTAACCGGTGTCGGGCAGCTGGGTCACGCACTCTCCTCTTCAAGTTTGACTAGTGAGGAAGAATGTACCCCGTCGGCCGCGAGCTAGTCAAACTTGATTAATCAAATCGTCCCGGAGTCTCAGCACGGTCACCACGGTGTGCCGCGTCGTCCCGCGCTCGACCTCGGCCAGGAGCCCCGGCGCGACCGCGCGGTAGGGCACCTTGCCCACGCCGATCGCCATCGCCGTCCCCGCAGGGGTGCCCGTCTCGCGGCCCGCCAGCACACCGCCCGCATGCGCCCGCAGGGGAGGCGGCAGCGGGCTCGACACGACGGGCGTGTCGTCGTCCGCCAGGACCAGGACGAGGGCGGCGGGCCGGTCCGCCGGGCCGGTGAAGCCGACCACCGCGGCGTCATGGACGTCCGTGTGCCGCAGCTTGCGCCAGTCGCGGGAGCCGGCCCGGTAGGGCTGCCGGAGGTGCTTGACCACGAGCCCCTCGATCCCGGCCGCCGTGAGCGTCTCGTACCAGGTGGCCGCGGTTTCCGGGTCCGTCGTCATCGGCACCGGCTGGAGCGGCGGCCCCAGCGGGCCGAGCAGCCCGACCAGCCGCTCCCTGCGCACGCTGTACGGCGCGGCGCGCAGATCCTCGCCCCCCTCCGCGAGCAGGTCGAAGGCGGCGTACGAGGCGGGCAGCCGGCGGGCGAGGATTCCGGCCCGTGCCGCCGTGGCCGCGGCGCGGCGCTGCACGGCCGCGAAGTCGATCCGGCCGCCGGTCCAGATCACCGCCTCGCCGTCGAGCACGGTGCCGTCGGCCAGCGGTTGCGCGGCCTCCGCCAGATCGGGGAAGGCGCCGGTGACGATCCGCCCCGAGCGGGCCTGCAGTACGGCCGCTCCCTCCAGCTTGAAGATCAGCATCCGGTGGCCGTCGAACTTCGGTTCGTACGCCAGTCCTTCCCCGCGCGGCAGAGCCGGCACCGGTTCGGCGAGCGCCACCTTCATCGGGGGCCGCAGCGTGCGCATGGCGTGGGTGCTCATGGCAGCGTGCCAGCGGCGGCGGGGTCCGTCAGGGGCCCGAGGAGATCTCCGTGCAGGTCGAGCCGCTTCGCGATGTCGCCGAGCCGGAAGACCAGCGCCTCGGCGGAGTCGCAGCCCTCGACCTCGGCCCAGGTCACGGGCGCGGACACGGTGGGTTCGGGCCGGGCGCGCAGGGTGTAGGGCGTGGCGGTGGTCTTGGCTGCGGCGTTCTGGCTGTGGTCGACGAAGACCTTCCCGGGGCGCAGGGCGCGGGCCATCCGGTGGACCACCAGCCCCCCGAGCCCGGCCTCGGCCTCGACGGCCAGCCTCTTGGCGTACGCCGACGTCTCCTCCGACGGGGTCGGCTCCAGCGGCACCAGCAGATGCAGTCCCTTCGAGCCGGAGGTCTTGGCGTACGCGTCGAGGCCGTCGGCGGCCAGCCGTTCGCGCAGCCACAGGGCCACCTCGCAGCACTCGACGACGGTGGCGGGCGGCCCGGGGTCGAGGTCGAACACCATCCGGTCCGCCCAGGCCGGCCGGGCCACCTGCCACTGCGGGGTGTGGAACTCCACCACCAGGTTCGCCGCCCACATCAGGGACGCCAGGTCCTGGACGACCACCTGCTCGCCGGTCTCGCGCGAGGAGCGCGGTACCTTGGCGACCGTCACCCAGGAGGGGGTGCCGGGCGGCGGGTTCTTGGTGAAGAACAGCTGGCCGTCGGGACCGTCCGGGTAGCGGAGGAAGGACAGCGGGCGGTCCCGGAGGTGGGCGAGCAAGGCGTCCGCGGTGATGGCGTAGTAGTGCAGGACCTCGCCCTTCGTGGTCCCGGTGGCGGGGTAGAGGACCTTCTCCAGATTGCTGAGGGACAGGCGCCGCCCCTCCACCTCTGTGATGGGCGTCATACGATGAGAATCCCATGAATCATCTCTAAATCTGATGAAAGGGATGAAACGTGCGATCCATCTGGAACGGCGCGATCTCCTTCGGTCTGGTCAGCATCCCGATCAAGCTCGTCAACGCCACGGAGAGCCGCTCGGTCTCCTTCCGGCAGATCCACACCGCGGACGGCGGCCGGATCCGTTACCGCAAGGTCTGTGAGCTGGACGACGAGGAAGTGGCGACGGCGGAGATCGGCAAGGCGTACGAGGACGCCGACGGGACGATGATCCCGATCACGGACGAGGATCTCGCCGCGCTGCCGCTGCCCACGGCGAAGACGATCGACATCGTCGCCTTCGTGCCGGCCACGGAGATCGATCCGCTCCAGATGGACGCGGCGTACTACCTCTCGGCGAACGGGGTGCCCGCGGCGAAGCCGTACACGCTGCTGCGTGAGGCGCTCAAGCGGAGCAAGAAGGTCGCGGTCGCCAAGTTCGCGCTGCGCGGCCGTGAGCGCCTCGGCATGCTGCGGGTCGTCGACGATGTGATCGCCATGCACGGACTGCTCTGGCCGGACGAGATCCGCCGGCCGGAGGGGGTCGCGCCGGAGACCGAGGTGACGATCCGCGACGCCGAACTCGACCTGGCGGACGCCCTGATGAACACGCTCGGTGAGGTCGACCTCGACTCGCTGCACGACGACTACCGGGCGGCGGTCGAGGAGATGATCGCCGCGAAGGCGGAAGGCATCGAACTCGAACCTCTGCCCGCTCCGGCGGGCGGCGGCAAGGTCATCGACCTCATGGCCGCGCTCGAGAGCAGCGTCCGCGCGGCGAAGGAGGCACGCGGAGACGAGGCGGAGGACGTCGCGGCCGTCACGGAGCTGAAGACCCGCAAGAAGGCGCCGGCCAAGAAGTCGCCGGCCAAGAAGGCCCCGGCCAAGACCGCCGCCAAGGCCGCCCCCAAGGAGACGGGCGCGAAGAAGTCGACTTCGACGGCGAAGAAGACGGCCGCGGCCAAGTCGGCCAAGTCGACGGCGGCCAAGTCCACCGCCAAGAAGGCGGCGGCCAAGAAGACGACCTCCCGCAGGCGCGCGTCCGCCTGACGCCCCAGCGACGCCGGCTTCACCCGCTGCGTCCAGGAGCCCTGCGGCCCTGGAGCCTGCCCGGCCGAACAGGTCCCCGGCCCAGCAAGATCCGCCGGGCCGCCCTTCGGGCGGACGACGCTACTTCGAGGACACTCCCTCGTCGCGCCGCAGCAGGGTGTCCAGCACCGCGTCCAGATACGCCGCCCTGTCCGGCCCGGAGGGCAGCGCCTCGGGGACCGCGTGGGTCAGCTGGGTGTGCCCGAGGTAGCTCGTGTACGCGAGGAGACCGCGAAAGGCGGCCGCGTCCGGCGGAAAGCCGAGCTCCTCGAAGAGCGCCGTGAGGTATCCGACGCGTCGGTCCGTCACACGGCGGAGCACTGCCGCGACCTGGGGGTGGTCGGCCGTGGCCAGGAGGGAGACCTCCAGGGTGTCGTCCGCCGCGGCGGCCGTCGCCTCGGCGAAGAGCAGGCGGAGCCGTTTCTCCGGGTCCGGCTCGCGCTCGACCAGGGTGATGATCTCCTCCGTGCAGATCTCCTCCCAGCGCTCCAGCGCCGCCTCGACGAGTGCGTCCCGGTTGCGGAAGTGCCAGTAGAAGCTGCCCTTGGTGGTCCCCAGTCGCACCGCGAGCGGTTCCACCGCGACCGCGGCGAGCCCGCGCTCGCCGATTGCCGTCAGTGCCGCGTCGGCCCAGTCCTGTGCGGTGAGTCGTGCCATGTTCCGTACGGTACCGTATGGAAGAGAAACATACGCTGCCGTATGGAGGTGTGTGATGCGCACGGTACGGAACGTCCACGAGCGGATCGTCCAGGCCCCTGCCGACGTCGTCGGCGCTCTGATCGACCGGCTGTCGGCCGACGACGACCCGCTCTTCCCCACCCCCGCCTGGCCCCCGATGCGCTTCGACCGCCCGCTCGGCGTCGGCGCCGAGGGCGGTCATGGCTTCGTCGAGCATGTGCACCCCTTCACGGCGCGGCTGATGCTGCGCCGTACGCGCCGCAGGCTCGCCCTCGGTGCTCCGTCAGCCGCCGAGCGGCATTACGCCTTTCGGGCGATGCCGTAACACCCCCGTGCGGAGCAGGTGTTGAGGGAGCATTGACAGCCCAAAACAGCCCGGCTACTTTCGGCCCAGGCCGAAACTGCCGGACTCTTCGCTCGTTTCCCCAGGTCCCCAGGGCTTCCGGAGGCCCCCATGAAGACAGGGTTCAAGCGCGCCACCGTACCTCTCGCACTTCTCACGCTCACCACGCTCACCGCCGCGGGCTGCAGCGACGGCGACAGCGGCGCCGGATCGAAGAAGGTCACCGTCTGGATGTACCCGGTGATCATGGATCCGAAGGCCAACACCGCGTACTGGCACGGCATCGAGAAAGGCTTCGAGGGGGCGGAGAAGGGCGTCGATCTCACCGTCGAACAGCTCCCCTGGGAGAACAGGGACCAGAAGCTCGCCACCGCCTTCGGCAGCGGCAAGGGCCCCGACGTGGTCCTGCTCGGCCCCGACCAGATCCCCCAGTACCAGGCCAACGGGGCGATCCAGCCCGTCGACCGGGCGATCGGGGACGCGAAGAGCGCCTTCCGTCCGGCCGCCCTGGAAGCCATGACCCAGGACGGAAAGATCTACGCGGCGCCGATCTACCACACCGTCACCAGCACGCTGTACAACAAGAAGCTGCTGGAGAAGGCGGGCATCACCGAGCCGCCCGCCACCTGGGACGCCATCAGGGCCGCAGCCCCCAAGCTGAAGCAGGCCGGCGCGACCACGCTCGACTACTCCGCGAGCAACGAGGCCTCGCTCAACATGAGCTTCTACCCGCTGCTGTGGCAGGCGGGCGGCAAGGTCTTCGACGACAGCGGCAGGAAGGCCGCGTTCAACAGCACCGAAGGCGTCGAGGCGCTCAGCTTCCTCGTCGACCTCTACAAGGGCGGCGCCGTACCGAAGTCCGCGATGAACAACGCCAACCTCTTCACCGACCAGGCCCTCGGCAAACAGCAGGTCGCGATGGGCTACACCAACACGCCCGCCGATGCCGCCCTGGCCGAGAAGACCTGGGGGAAGGGCAACGTGATCGTCGGCCCCGCTCTCACGGGACCCAAGAAGCAGGTCTGCTTCGGCATGCCGGGCGGACTCGGCATCAACGCCAGGTCCAAGAACGTGGCAGGGGCAGAGAAGTTCATCGCGTACATGACCCGGCCCGCGCAGATCGAGTCCATGGGCAAGGCAGGCGGCTTCTTCTCCCCGCGTACGGATGTGACGGTCCCCAACGACAGCGCCTACGCCAAGGAGTACCAGGAGGCGCTCAACCACACCTATCCGGGTGAGCCCAACCCGGCGGCCCGTCAGCTGATGGCGCTGATCAGTCCGGAGATCCAGGCCGCGCTGACCGGCAAGAAGAGCCCGAAGGCCGCGCTGGACGCGGCCGCCGCGGAAGCCGACGACCTGCTGGCGCGTCAGCGTTGAGCAAGGTCGTCACCGACGAGGTCGCACCGGACGAGGGCCTGCCCGGCGAGGGCGGCGCACCGCGGAAGGGCAAGTCCCGCACGCCCCGCGGGGGCGCGCCCGGTGCGGCCGCAACCCGGAGCCGGATCTCACGGCGGCGCGAGGCCCTCGCCGGCCTCGCGTTCGTCGCGCCGATGCTGCTGCTGTTCGTCGTGTTCCGCTTCGGGCCGACGCTCGGTGCCGCGTTCCTGTCGCTCACCGACTACCGGCTCAGCGGCGAGTGGACGTTCATCGGTGCCGGGAACTACACGCGCCTCCTTGAGGACGACCTGTTCTGGGAGAGTCTCGGCGTCACCGCCGTCTACACCGCGCTGTACGTCCCGATGACCGTCGCCCTCGCCCTCGGCACCGCCGTCCTGCTGCACCGCACCCTGTGGCTGCGCGGCTTCTTCCGCGGGCTGTTCTTCCTCCCGTACGTCACCAGCATCGTGCTGGCCGCGGTCATCTGGAAATGGCTCTACGAGGTCGAGGACGGGCTGCTCAACGCCACCCTCGGTATCCTGGACCTCGGCCCCGTCGACTTCCTCGGCAGCGAGTCCCTGGTCCTTCCGTCCATCGCCGCCGCCTCCGCGTGGAAGGGCTTCGGCTACTCCATGCTGATCCTCCTCGCCGGGCTGCAGTCCATCCCCCGCGAAGTCACCGAAGCCGCGACCATCGACGGCGCGAGCGGCTGGCAGCGGTTCCGCTGGGTCACCCTGCCGCTGCTGCGGCCCGTCCTCTTCTTCGTCCTCGTCATCGAGGCGATCCAGGCCTTCCAGGTCTTCGACGCGATGTACGTCATGACCGCCGGCGGCCCCGTGCGCGCCAGCTACTCGCTCGTCTACTTCCTCTACGACTCCGGCTTCAAGTTCTTCGACTTCGGCTACGCGAGCGCCGTCGGCCTGGTCCTCTTCCTCGTCGTCCTCGTCTTCTCGCTCATCCAGCGGCGGCTCATCGGAAGGGACACGGACTGATGGCGGCACCCTCCGCGCAGCAGGCCGCGGCCCGGCTCAGGCTCCCCGTCCTGCTGGTCCTGGTCGCGTTCGTGACCGTCACGCCCTTCGTGATCATGGTGCTCGTGGCGTTCGCGCCGTCCGGCGGGCGGACCCTGCCGGGCGCCTTCGACATCACCCGGGCGACGCTGAGCAACTTCACGGACGTCCTGGAGAACGCCGACATCACGCGCTGGGCGGTCAACTCGCTGATCTACTCGCTCGTGTCGGTGCTGCTCATCCTGCTCTTCGCCTCCATGGCCGGATACGCCTTCGCCAAGAAGCGCTTTCCCGGCCGCGAGCTGCTGTTCTGGTCGTTCCTGGCGACGCTCATGGTGCCGTTCCAGGCCACCCTCATCCCCTACTACATCCTCGTCTCGGAGCTGGGCGGCGTGGACACGTACTGGGGACTGATCGTGCCGACGCTCGCCAACTCCCAGGCCGTGTTCCTGATGCGGCAGTTCATCGTGCAGCTGCCCGACGAGCTGTTCGAGGCCGCGAAGATCGACGGGGCCTCGGAGTGGCGCATCTACACCACGATCGTGGTGCCGCTGATCCGGCCCGTGCTCGCCACGCTCGGCGTCTTCGTCTTCCTCTGGCACTGGAACGACTTCCTCTGGCCGCTGGTCATCGGCCAGTCGGAGCAGATGCGCACGCTCACCGTCGGACTCGCCACGCTGGAGGGCGAGAACGTGACGATCAACCAGATCATGGCGGGCGCGACCATCACCGTCATCCCCTGCCTGCTCGTCTTCGGGCTGCTCCAGAGGTATCTGACCGACTCGATCGCGACCTCGGGGCTCAAGTCGTGACGGCCGCGACGGCCACCGTCGTCGACATCAACCGGGTCCTCGGCCCGCTGCCCCACGACGACGTACCCAGCCGCGACGAGAGCGGCCTCGTCAAGGAGCTGGAACGGCTGAGGATCGACGCGGCCTGCGTCGTGCACTCCCACGCCGTGTACGGCGACCCGCGCGACGGCAACGCACCGCTGGACCTCATCGCCGACGAGCGGCTGCGGCCCGTGCCCGTGCTCGTCCCCGGGCCGCTGGGCACCGGCGACTGGACGGGCGGCAGGGCCACGCTCGTACGGCTCTGCCCCGACCGGCACGGCTGGTCCGTCACCGGTCCGCAGGCCCTCGGCCTCACCGCCGCGTTGTCACGGGCGGGAGTCACGGTGCTGCTCGGCTGGGAGGCCGTCACCGCGGCCGACGTGGATCTGCTGGCCGGCACCCGGCCCCGGCTGCGGATCGTCCTCACCGGCACGGGCTACCGCAGCCTGCGCGAACTCACCGAACTTCTCGACATGCACGAACTGCTGTACGTGGACACCTCCACGCTCGCCGGACACCGCCAGGTCGAGTGGTTCGCGCAGCGGTACGGCGCCCACCGCGTCCTCTTCGGCACCGGCGCCCCCGTCACGGACGACGCCGGCCCCCGTCATCTCCTCGACACGCTCGATCTGCCCGACGACGACGCGGCCCTCGTCGCCGGCGGCAACGCCCTGCGGCTGCTCGGCGGGGAGCCGTGATCACCGATGCGCACGGACACATCGGACGCTGGCACGCCTTCGCCATCCCCGACGGCTCCGCCGACGGTCTGGTCGCCATGATGGACCGGTGCGGCGTCGGCACCGCCTGCGTCTCACATCTGCTGGCCGTGGGTCCCGACGCCCGAGCCGGGAACGCCCTCCTGCTGGAGGCCCTCGCCGCCCACCCCGGCCGGCTCCTCGGATACGCCGTCTACAACCCGCACGACCGGGAGGCCGCCCCACGGCTGCGCGAACTGCTCGACGTGCCCGGAGTCATCGGCGTCAAACTCCACCCCGAGGTCCACGAAGTCGCCCTCGACCACCCCGGCTACACCCCCGCCTTCGAAGCGGCCGGCGCCCACGGCCGTATCGTCCTGGCCCACGGCCAGCACGGCAGCCCCTGGGCCGACGCCCGGCACTTCACGGCCGTGGCGCCGCGCCACCCGGACGTGCCACTGCTCATGGGCCACTCGGGACTGTTCCCGCAGGGCTACGGCCCGGCCGCCGAAGCCGCCGCCCGCTGCCCCAGCCTGGTCCTGGAGACCTGCGGGTCCCGGATGACGGCCCGTCACCTCGCCCGCCTGGTCGCCGAGGTCGGCGCGGACCGCATCGCCTTCGGCTCGGACGCCGTCTTCCTCGACCTGCGCATCGGGCTGGGCCGGGTGCTGCTCGCGGACCTCGACGAGAAGGACCGGGAGCAGATCCTGCACGGCACGATGGATGCCCTGCTGAACGGGATTCCCCCATGAGACGGACGCATGGACGGACGCGCCCGTGAACGGGCCGGAGTGGCCCACCTGGCCGCCACCCGCCACCGACGAGCAGCGGCAGGCACTGCTCCGGGTCCTCGACAGCGGCCGGTGGGGTGCCACGGGCGGCACCGTGACCGAGGACTTCGCCGCAGCCTTCGCCGCGCGCGTGGGCGCCGCCCACGGGGTCTGCACGGTCAACGGGACCGTCGCCCTGTTCCTGGCCCTGCGCGCCCTCGGGGTCGGGCACGGCGACGAAGTGGTCGTGCCCGCCTATACGTTCGTGGCCAGCGCCACCGCCGTCGTACTGGCCGGGGCCGTGCCGGTTGTCGCCGATGTGCGGGAGGAGACACTGCACCTCGACCCCCGCGCCGTACGCGGGCTCATCGGGCCGCGCACCAAGGCCGTCATGCCCGTGCATCTCGGAGGCGCGCCCGCCGAGACCGAAGCCCTGCACGGCCTCGGGCCCGCCGTCGTCGAGGACGCCGCACAGGCGCACGGCGCGGCCCGGCACGGGCGGCCGGCGGGCGCCCTCGGGGACGCCGCCTGCTTCAGTTTCCAGTCGAGCAAGGCGATGACCGCGGGGGAGGGCGGCATCGTCGTCACGAACGACCGCGGCACGTACGAGCGGCTCTGGGCCCTGCACAACGTCGGCCGCAGCCTGGAGGGCGGCTGGTACGAGCATCCGGAGCTGGGCTGGAATCTGCGGATGACGGAGTTCCAGGCGGCCTTGCTGCACCCTCAGCTGGACCTGCTCGACCGCTGGAACGACCGGCGGGCCCGTGGCGCAGCCACCCTGGCGGCGGCCCTCGACGAGGTCCCGGGCCTCGACCTGATCCCGCCCCCGCCGGGCACCACCCGCCACATCTGGCATCTGGCGATGCTGCGCTACGACCCCCGCGCGTTCGGCGGGCACCCCAAGTCGCGGTTCCTGACGGCGATGGCGGCCGAAGGCGTCCCGCTGGACGCCGGGTACCGCTCGCTGACCCGTATGCCGTACATCCGGAGCGCCGCGCCCTGCCCCGTCGCGGAGACGGCGGAGGACACCGTCGTGTGGGTACGGCAACCCATGCTGATGGCGGACGACGCTGCGCTGGAGACCATCGCCCGCACCGCGCTCACCGTCCAGCGCGACTTCCGGCGCTGAGATCGGACAGTGGGTTCCAGCGGTGAGTTGGAGCGGTGAGATCGGGCGTCGAGTCCGGGCGGGACAGCCCTTAGGGCCTGTTGAGGTCCCCGAACGCCTCGATCGCCCGCAGCGCGTCCGCCTGCGGCATCCCCGGCGGCTGGACCCGCAGGATCAGCCCGTCCGCGCCCATCTCCGCGTACCGCCCGATCCGTTCCCGGCACTCCTCGGGCGAACCGATCACCGACCGCGCCACGATGTCGTCCCACTGCTGCGCATAGCGCGCGGCGTCCATCGAGGTGCGCTTCCAGTCGCCGTACGCGTCGTACAGACCCCGCAGCGGCCTCTCCAGGGCCGCCCGCGCCTGCTGCGTCGTCGCCGCGGCGTATCCCTCGCGGCAGACGATGACCTCCGCGCCCAGCGAGCGAGGCCCCTGCGGATACGACCGGTACGCGCCGATCTTCTCCGGCAGTTCCTCGTCGGTCTCGTTGAACGACGTGGTCCAGCCGTCGCACATCCGGGCCGTGCGCTCCAGCGCGGCCGGCACCCGCCCGCCGTTCCAGATCCGCGGCCGGGGGGTCTGCACGGGCCGCGGCGAGAGGTACGCGCCCTCCACCTCGCTCCAGCGGCCCTTGTAGGTCACCTCGTCCTCGGTCCACAGCCGGGTGAGCAGCTCCAGACACTCCTCGAAACGCGGCACCCGCTCCTTGGGCTCCGTGCCGAACAGCGTGAACTCCTCGGGCCGGTAGCCCAGCACGAACCCGGCCGTGAGCCGCCCGCCCGACAGCACATCGATGTGTGCCAGCGTCTCCGCGAGCCACACCGGCTGATAGACGGGCGCGATGAGCCCGGCCGTCGCCAGCCCGATCCGGTCCGTGTGCGCGGCGAGATACGCGAGCGAGGTGAGCGCCTCGTGATAGCCGGGCCGGTGCAGATGGCGTTCGCCCAGAACGACCCAGGCGAAACCGGCCTGTTCCGCCAGCCGCACCTGCTCCACCGCGTCGGCGAGCCGCGGCCGGTCGGCCTCGTCCGCGTAGAGGTTGACGTACAGGCCGAGGCGCATGAGGCGCTGTTCCATCGCGACGAGGCCCTTCCTTTACGGTCCGGGCCGTAAAGGCTAGCGTAACGGCCACGACCGCAACAGACGGGAGAGAACGCCCATGTCTGCGACGGACCTTCTGGTGCGCCGGCTGCGCGGCACCGTACTGCCCGCGGTGGCAACTCCCATGAACGCGCAGGGAGTAGTGGAACGCGAAGCGCTGCGCGGTTACGCGGAGCGCATCGCCGAGGGCCCCATCGGCGGTGTCGCCGTATGGGCGCACACAGGGCGCGGTCTGTATCTCTCCGAGGCGGACCGCCGGCGCGTCCTGGAGGTGTGGCGCGCGGCGGTCGACGGGCCGGTCGTGGCAGGGGCGGGGGTGCCACGATCGGTGCGCGCGGCGGGACTCCGCGATGCGGTGGACGCCACCGTGGCGATGGCGGTGCAGGCGGCCGAGGGCGGCGCCGACGCCGTCATGGTCTATCCGCTGGCGCAGCTGGACGGCGACGGCGACGCGGCGGTGGCCCTGCACGAGGAGGTCGCCGCCGCCAGCGGTCTGCCCGTGCTCGGGTTCTTCCTGCACGGTGAGGCGGGTGGCTACCCGTACCCGCCCGAACTCGTGAGCCGGCTGCTCGCACTCCCATCCGCCGCCGGCATCAAACTCGCCACCCTCGACCGGGCGATGGCCTGCCAGGACGCGATCCGCGCGGCGCAGCCGGGCGGGAAGCTCGTCATCACCGGCGAGGACCGGATGTTCGGGCCCTCACTGATGTGGGGCGCGGACTCGGCGCTCGTCGGTATCGCGGCGGCGCGGGTGCCGCTGACGACTGCGGTGCTCGACGCGTGGCGGGCGGGTGACCACGGTGGGTTCGTGCGTGCCTCGGGCCGTCTCGACGCCTTCGCGGAGGCGACGTTCCTCGCGCCGATCGAGGGCTATGTGCAGCGCATGCTGTGGGCGGCGGTCTGGGAGGGGCTGATTCCGGAGGAGGCGGGGCACGATCCGTACGGGCCGCGGCTGCCGTCGGCGGAGCGGCGGGCCGTGGTGGACTGTCTGGAACGGCTGGCGAAGGAGCCGGACACGTCCTAGCCCGGCGCCCGGTGGCGGGGCGCCTGCGGCGGGCGCCCCGGCGTCAGACCTTCAGGTCGAACAGCTCCGCCGCGTTCCGCCACAGCACCCGGTCCAGTTCGTCGTCCGTGAACCGGGCGTCGCGGATCACGCCCAGCGACCAGCACGGGTCGATCAGCGTCGCGTCCGTACCGAACAGCATCCGCTCCACCGGCACCCCGGCCTCGCGTGCGTACGCGATCCGGCCCGCGTCCGCCGCCGTTCGGCAGTGCTCCAGGTACAGGCCGTCGCAGGCGGCCGCGGCGTGTGCCGCCTCGCGCCAGGCGTCGCCGCCCGCGTGGCCCATGATCACGCGCAGTCCCGGCCGGGCCGCCAGCAGGTCCGGCAGCAGGGTGACTTCACGACCCCAGGTGTGCAGCAGCAGCGGTACGCCGGCCTCGGCGACGACGTCGAACGCCTCGGCCATCTCACGGGAGCCGGGAAGCCGCCCCGGGTAGTGGGTGTGGATCTTCGCCCCGACGAACCGCCCGGAGTCCAGGCAGCGCCGCAGGTCCGCCGCGCTCTCCTCGATCCGGTTCGGGTTCACCACGGCGTAGCCGTACAGCCGCGGCCGGGAGGCCAGTTCCTTCAGCAGTGCCGCGTTGCCCGCGACCGCGTCGTACACGACCGCCTCCGACGCGGACACCAGCTGCAGATCGATGCCGTAGCGGTCCATCTGCCGCAGATTGGTGTCCGCGTCGCCGCAGGTCAGGTGGAACTGCCAGCGACCCACATGGGCATGCACATCGATGATCGGCATCAGGGGAGCAGCTCCTCGACGTTCGTGGTGGCGATGGCGGCGCGGTCGTCGTCGGAGATGGCGGCGTACCGCAGCCGCAGTGTCAGGGGAGAGATGTCCATGAAGGGTGTGCGGGAGCCGAAGACGAGATGGCGGGCGCCCACCGAGTCCACGACCCGCTCGATGGAGTCGGGCCCGGACAGCAGCCGCGTGGTGACCTTGAACCCCGGCTCCTCGCGAGCCAGCAGCAGGAAGTCCGCCAGCAGGTACGCGTGCAGATCCAGGAAGATCACCGTGGCGCCGCGGCCCGTGAGTGGCGGTCCGTAGCGGCGCGGGTCGCCGTCGTGGAGCAGCACCATCCCCCGGTCGAGGGCGAGATCCACCACGCGCCGGTAGCCGGGGAAGCCCGGGTCGGTGGCCTGGTCGACCGTGAACAGCCGCAGGAAGCGCACCCCGGCGGCCGTCAGCTCGTCCAGTCGTTCCTCGGCGGTCAGCGCGTCCCGGACGTCGACCGTGCCGACCGGCAGCAGCTCCGGGCAGTCCGCCAGATCGCGCAGCGTCTCCTCGTTGCCCGCGCCGTCGTCGAACAGCGGACCGCGGGTGGACAGCGCCAGCGCCCCGGCGACGGTGGAGCGGGCGAGCCGGTCGCGGACCTCGGCGAGCCCGGTGTCCCGGTGGTGCCGGGGCCAGGGCCCGTACAGCACGTCCACGTCCCAGCCGATGTGCTCCTGCGGGGCCGGCGTCAGCCAGTCGTACGCGCGCAGCCAGTCGTGCCGAGCCGTCGTGCCAGGGCCTGTCCCAGGGTCTGTCCCAGGGCCCGTCAGGGTGCTCATGGTGCTCCCACCTCGCCCAGCGCGCGGGCGATCCGGTCCACATCGCCTTCGGTGTACGCCTCGTTCCACTGCAGCACCAGCAGCGTACGGTCGATCAGTGTCTCCGCACGGGGACACAGGCCCGGCGGATAGCCGGACAGTGCCGGATTGGCGTACAGCGGCCGCTCCAGATAGCCGGGAAGAGCCGGGACGCCCGCCGCCTGAAGTCCCTTCGCCCAATGGGAGTTGTCGTCGACGAGGAGCGGCACCACCCACCAGGCGTGCCCGGCGCGGCCCTGCCGCGACGGCATCCGTGCCCCTCCGGACAGCCGTCCGTCGATCGCCGCAGCGAGCCGATCGGCCCGTTCGCGTCGTACGCGTACGACCTCGGCGACCCGGGTCAGCTGGACGCGGGCGACCGCCGCGACGAGCTCCGTCATCCGGTAGTTGAGGCCCATCGTGCGGTGGATGCGGCCTTCGGCGCGGTCCCAGCCCTTGTCCATGAACAGCCTCATACGGCGGGCCAGTTCCGGGTCGTCGGTGATGCTGAGCCCGCCGTCGCCCGCCGTGATGTGCTTGTACTGCTGGAGACTGAAGCAGGCGATGTCGCCGACGGTGCCGAGCAGACGCCCGGTGGGGTCCTCGCCCAGCCACGCCTGTGCGCAGTCCTCGATCAGCAGCAGCCGGTGCCGGTCGCAGATGTCCCGCAGCCGGGCGATGTCCGCGGCCCCGCCGAAGAGATGGACGGCGATCACCGCCCTGGTGCGCGGGGTGATCGCCGCCTCCACCGCGTCCGGGTCCAGATTCCCGTCCTCGGCCCGTACGTCCGCGAACACCACCCGTCCGCCCTGTGCGACGACCGGCGCGACGGTGCCGAAGTCCGAGATCGGTGTGGTAATGACCTCGTCACCGGGGCCGACGCCGGCCGCGGCCACCGCGAGATGGACCGCGGCCGTGCCGGAGCTCGACGAGACGGCCTCGGAGCGCCCGTACAGCGCGGCCATCTCCGCCTCCAGCGCCCGGGCCTCCCGGCCGAACGCCCCGCACAGGACCGCCGAGTCGAGGACGCGCAGCACAGCGGCGCGTTCCTCCTCGCCGAAGGTCCTGCCGCGCGGATCGAGAACTGTGGGCAGTGGCATTTCCCGTTGCGGCATCGGGGGATTATCCTCTCGGCAGCACGCGATTATGGCCTGGGCCGAAAGTAGAACTCCCGTCACTGGCCGTCAATCGGGCGTCAACCTCAGCTGATCGTGCGTCAACCCCCCAGCAGAACGGAGACCGGGCCATGCCGCTCACGGTCGGCGTGATAGGCCCCGAGGACCTGGTCCACAAGGTGGTCGCCGTGGCCGGTGGCCAGGCGGGAGCGGCCCAGCTGCTGCCGCTTCCGTACCGCCACGAGGACGAGACGGCGGACGTCGTCGCCGCGGCCCGTTCCTCGGCGGACGCCCTGCTGTTCACCGGCGTGGTCCCGCACACGCTCGCCACCGCGGACGGCATCCTCGACCGCCCCGCGATGTACGTCCCGTACAGCGGCGCCACACTGCTGCGGGCCCTCGTCGAACTGCTCAGGCTCGGTCACGACGTGTCCCGCGTCTCCATCGACACCCTGCGCCGCGACGAGGTGCTGGAGACGCTCACCGAGGCGAAGCTGCCGACCGAGCACGTGCGGGTGCTGCCGTACCGGCCCGGGCTCACCTCGCAGGACCTGGTCGACTTCCACCTCGACGCGCGGGACACCAAGGAGTCGAGAGTCGCGATCACCTGCCTCGGCTCGGCGTTCCATGTGCTGGAGCACCAGACCCACGCGGTGCGGCTCGCCCCGTCCCGGCACTCGATCCTCGCCACCCTCCAGGCGCTCGTCCTGGCCACCGCAGGACAGCACAGCGGGGACGCGCAGGTCGCCCTCGGCATCGTCGACCTGCCGGGTGCGGACGACCGGCTGGCGGAGGACGTACGGATCCTCGGCGGCAGCCTCGCCGATCTCCCGGACGGGCAGCGGCTGGTCGTCACCACCCGCGGCGTGCTGGAGAAGGCGACCGGGCAGTTCACCCGCATCCCGTTCCTCGACGCCCTCGCCGCCCGGCACGGCACCGCGCACGTCGGCTTCGGGCTCGGGCGTACCGCCGCCGAGGCGGAGGCGCTCGCCCGCCGTGCCGTGAACCGGGCACGGTCGGTCGGCGCCGCCGCGGCCGTGGTGTCGATGGCCGACGACGTCGACATCGTCCTCGACCCCGGCACCGGCGACCTGGAGGCACAGCCCGCCGTGCCCGAGAGCGCGGTGCTGCTCGCCCGCCGTGTCGGCCTCAACCCCCAGACCCTGGACCGGCTGCGCGAACTGGCCGCCGCGGACCGGGGCGAGGGCCTCACCGCCCACCTCGTCGCCGAGCACCTCTCCGTACAGCAGCGCACGGCCCGGCGCATACTCAAGCGGCTGGAACGGGCGGGCGTGGCCGTCCCGACCGGAAGCCGCCAGGAGGGACAGACAGGCAGGCCCCCGATCGTGTACCGGGTCCGGCTGTAGCTCGTTTGCGGACGGCCGCCGCACGGGAAGTTACGGTCCGGACCGAAACAAGACGAGTGAGCCGAAGGGGCGCGTCGCTGTCGAAAGGGAGGCTGCGATCGAGTTGCGGCTACCGCCGCGTGGGCGGAAACCGCGAGGGCCGTATCGATGTGCGGCTACCGCCGCGTGAGCGATCGAGCACGATCCACCGTCGACAGGGACCAGAGCGCCCCCGAGGTGAACCGACCCCCGAACAAGAAGTATTCGAAGGAGCTGAGCCGGCTTGAGGATCGCCTCGTTCCACACCCGCGTCGTCCGTGCCCCCTACCGCCGCCCGTTCGCGATCAGCAGCGGCACCAGCCCCGAACTCGTCACCCTGCTCGTCGAGGTACGGACCACCGACGGGGCCTGCGGCTTCGGCGAGGCCTCCCCGATGACCGCGTACACCGGCGAGACCCTCGCCGGTCTGCGGGCCGCCGTCACCGAGCACGCCGCACCCGCCCTCATCGGCCGCGATCCCCGTGACCTGGCCGGAGCGCACACCGCGATGGACGCCGCCATCCGCGGCCAGCACCTGGCCAAGGCCGCGCTCGACCTCGCCCTCCACGACCTCGCCGGGCGCTCCGCCGGCTGGCCCGCGCACCTCCTCCTCGGCGGCGCCGTCACCCGCCGGGTCCCCACCACCTGGGTCGTCGGCCTCGGCAGCCTCGACGAGACGGCCGAGGAGGCCGCCCGGTACGCCGGGCTGGGCTTCCCCCACATCAAGCTCAAGGGCGGCGAGGACCCGGAGCGGGACGTCGAACTCGTCGCCGCCGTACGGAAGTCGATCCCCGACGGGGTCGAGCTGTCCCTGGACGCGAACGAGGGCTACGAACCCGGCAGCGCGGCCCATACCGTCGGCCGCCTCGCCGACGCCGGACTGGACCTGGTCGAACAGCCCCTGCCCCGCTGGGACCTGGCCGGGCTCGCCGCCCTGCGCGCCCACGGCGGAGTACGGGTCATGGCCGACGAGTCCCTCCAGTCGCTCCACGACGCACTGGAACTCGTCCGCCGGGGCGCCGCCGACGTGCTCAACATCAAGATCCTCAAGGTCGGCGGCCTCTACCGGGCCCGCCAGATCGCGGCCCTCGCGGAGGCTGCGGGCCTCGCCGTGAAGATCGGCACGATGCCGGAGCTGGGTGTGGCCACCCTGGCGGCCGCACACCTCTCCGCGGCGCTGCCGCACGCGACGGTCCCGCCGGACCTGGTCGGCCCCCTTCTCGTCGAGGAGGAGCCGCTCGCGCCGGAGGCCTTCGCCGCGGCGGCGGACACGGGCCATGTGGAGCTGACGGACCAGCCGGGACTGGGGCACGGGCTGACGTCGCTGTGAGGCGGCGCGGGGTCAGGGCCTGTCCGCCGGATCCTGCTGATCCGGCCTGATCGAAGAGAAAGCCCTAGCCCGCCGGTGCGAACGACACCGGAAGCGACCCCACCCCCCGGATGAAGTTCGACTCCAGCCAGGTCACCGGGCCCGTCACCGCGAAGGAGGCCACCTGCCGCCGTAGTTCGCCGAGCAGCGTCCGGATCTCCACCCGGGCCAGTTGCGCCCCCAGGCAGAAGTGCGGGCCGTGGCCGAAGGTGACGTGCCGGTTCGGGTCGCGGGCGAGGTCGAAGACGTACGGGTCGTCGAAGGCCTCCTCGTCGAAGTTCGCCGAGGCGCACCACAGCGTCACCGCGTCCCCCGCCGCGATCCGGACCCCGCTCAGCTCGGTGTCGGCCGTCGCCGTGCGCCCGATGTGGGCGACCGGGGTCGTCCAGCGCAGGATCTCCTCCGTGGCCGTCGTGACGAGGTCCGGGTCGGCGCGCAGCCGTTCCCACTGCTCGCCGTGCGAGGCCAGCGCCAGCAGCCCGCCCGCCATCGAGAGCCGAGCGGTCTCGTCGCCCCCGATGATGAGGTTGTAGCAGTTGAAGAGGACCTCCTCCTCGGACAGCGGCTCCCCGTCCACCTCGCTGCTCACCAGCAGGCTGATGATGTCGCTGCCCGGCGCCTCCCGCCGCTCGGCAGCCAGCCGTGTGTAGTACTGCATGATCTCGCTCTGCGCGATGCGCGCCTCGATGCCCGCGACCCCACCGTCATCGCCGTGCTCACCGAGCATCGCCGCGCCCGTCAGCTCCAGCACCCGCGCCCGGTCGGCCGCGGGCACCCCCAGCAGCTCACAGATCGCGCGGAGCGGGATCTGGGCGGCGACCTCGGCGACGAAGTCGCCCTCGCCGCGCGCCACCAGCTCCGCGAGCAGCTCACGCGTGGAGACGGCGATCGACTCGGTGACCGGGCCGAGGGTGCGCGGGCCGAAGCCGCCGGTCAGGAGGCGGCGCAGGGCACCGTGCCGCGGTGGATCGGTGACCACGAGCATCTTTCCCGCGCCGTGGTCGTACCCCTTCAGCAGCGTGCCGAGCATGTTGCCGCCCTGCGAGCTGAACGTGCGGGTGTCGCGCAGCGCGCGCTGCACGTCGGTGTGCCGGGTGACCACCCAGAACGCGTCGACGGCCGCGCCGAGAGCCGGGTCGACGCGCTGGCGGCGGACCGGATCGGTGCGGCGCAGCGCGTGCCAGAGCGGGCCGAGGTCCTGACGGACGTGCAGGCGGGGATCGAGCAGGTCGACGTCCTCGATCGCGTACGTCATGCCCCCGCCTCCGCCTCGAACTCGTCCAGGAGCGCTTCGAGCGAGCCCTCGTCACCGGACCCGGCCGTGGCGCGGTCCGCGACGATCCGGTCCACCATCTCGCTGAGCGTCAGCTGCTCCAGGAACAGTTCGATGGGTACGTCCAGACCGAACTCGTCACCCAGCCGCCCGACCAGATGCACGGCCGTGAGGGAGTCGCCGCCCACCGCGAAGTACGTCGCGTCGAGATCGCCGGGCCGGCCGTCGAGCCCGAGGGTCTCGCGCAGGACCGCGGAGACGGACGCGCGCAGCCCGCCGTCCGCGGGAGCGGCTGCCTCGGGTACGCCGGGTACGCCGGTTGCGTCAGCCACACCGGACGCTCCGGGCGCCGCGGGAGCGGAGACCGGCACGGGAACCGGGCCGAGTCGCAGCGCGCCGAAGCTGTCCCCGGCGAACGGATACGCAGGCAGGCTCACCCTCCGCACGCCGGTGCCCGCGTCCGGCTCCGGCCAGTCGACGTCCTCGCCCTTCAGCCATGCCTCGCCGAGCGGGTGCGGCGCGCCCACCGGTGCCGCGCCCCGGGCGAGCCGCTCCAGCTCGGCGACCGCCTCGGGAAGACCGGCCGCCGTCACATACGCACGGGCGGCGAGCGGGGTGCGGCCGGTGCGCAGGGTGTGGGCCGCGTCGGCGAGGGCGGGCGCGCCCGGTGCCGCCAAGGCCTGGGCCAGTTCGCCTGCCAGCGCGGCGAGCTGGTCCTCCGTACGGGCGGAGAGCGGCAGGACCTCGACCGTGTGGCCGGGCGGCTCCGGCAGGGCGGGCAGGCGCGGTGCCTCCGCCAGCACCACGTGCACGTTCGTCCCGCCGATCCCCACCGAGCTGACCCCGGCCAGCCGCGGGCCACCGCCCGCCGGCCGTGGCCAGCTCTCCGCCCGCTCGACCAGCCGGAACGGCGAGGCCGGCAGATCGGGGTGCGGGCGGGTGACGTTCACGGTCGGTGCGAGCGTGGCGTGCTCCAGCATCAGCACGGTCTTGATCAGTGCGGCGACCCCCGCCGCGGCGTCCAGATGCCCGATGTTCGACTTCACCGAGCCGATCCGGCAGCCCGCCGATCCGGCCAGCGCCGCCGAGGCCGCGGCGATCTCGATCCGGTCGCCGAGCAGCGTCCCCGTGCCGTGCGCCTCCAGATACTGGGCCAGGGCCGGTTCGAGCCCGGCCGCGGACCAGGCCTCCGCGATCGCCGCGGTCTGCTGGTCCACACCGGGCGCCGTGAAACCGACCTTCGCCGCCCCGTCGTTGGTCACCGCCGTACCGCGCAGCACGGCGCGCACCGGATCGCCGTCCGCCAGCGCGTCCTCCAGCCTGCGCAGCACGACCACACCGACACCGTGGCCCGGTACGGTCCCTGCCGCGCGCTCGTCGAAGGGCCGGCAGCGGCCGTCCGGCGAGAAGATCCCGCCCTCCTGGTGGACGTACCCGTGCTTGTGCACGGAGCCGACGGCGACGCCGCCCGCGAGCGCCGTGTCGCACTCCCCGAGCAGCAGTGCCTGCGCGGCGAGATGCACGGCCGTGAGAGAGGTCGAACAGGCCGTCTGGACGGTCATGCTGGGGCCGTCGAGCCCGAGCCGGTACGACACCCAGGGCGCCAGGAACTCGCGGTCGGTGAGGATCCGCACCTGCATCGCGCCGATCGACGTGGCCAGCCCCCGGTCGGTCTGCGCGGCCAGCATGTGCTCGGTGGGGCTGCCGCCGACGTACACGCCGGTACGGACCGGCGCCGCGTCCCGCGGTCCGTGACCCGCGTCCTCCAGCGCGGCCCACGCGGTCTCCAGCAGCAGCCGGTGCTGGGGGTCGAGCGCGGCGGCCTCGGTGCGGTTGAAGCCGAACAGCTCGGCCTCGAAGCGGTCCGCGTCCGCGAGATGGCCCTGGGAGGGCACGTAGCCGGGCAGTCTCGCCTCGTCCGGGTCCACACCAGCCGCGTCGAGTTCGCCGGGGGTGAAGTCCGTGAGGGAGCAGACGCCGTCCCGCAGATTCCGCCAGTACGTGCGGAGGTCGGGGGCGCCGGGGAAGCGGCCGCTCATTCCGGTGATCGCTATCGCGCCTGCGGTCACTTCGGTCATCGCGTGGTGCCTTTCCTGGATCGGAGCCGCTGGGCGGCCGCGGCCTGTCGTGTGCGTCGGTCGGCGCCGCGTTGCGCGTGGCCCGCGGGGCCGGTGCCGGGTGTCGCGTCCCGTTCGAGCCGGGCGGCGAGCGCGGAGACGGTGGGATGGCGGAAGAGATCGACGAGAGCGATCGAGGAGGTGGCCCCGCTGCCGGTGTCCGAGTCCGGGCTCGCGCCTGCGTCCGGGCCGGTGTCCGGGCGTGGGATGGTCTCCGGGTCCGGGGTCGGTCTCGCGCCCGCGTCCGGGCCCCGGTCGGCACCGGAGGGGGACTCGGGTCGCGGCCCGGGTCCGGCGGCGACTGCCGGCGGTCGGCCGGGCCCGGTGGACAGGTCCGTTCCCGGGGAGGGCTCCGGCCCGGCGGAGCGGCCCGCTCCGGCGCCGGGAAGACCCGCACGCAGGGCCGCGAGCACCGCGAGCAGCCGTACCGAATTGCCGCCCAGCTCGAAGAAGTTGTCGTGGACGCCGACCCGGTCGACGCCGAGGACCGAAGCCCAGACCCCGGCCACGAACTCCTCCACCGCGGTGCGCGGCGGGGCGTACGACTCGGCCAGCTCCGGGCGTACGGAGCGCGGTTCGGGCAGCCGGGACCGGTCGATCTTCCCCGAGCGGTTGAGCGGCAGCTCGGCCAGACGGACGAAGACCTCCGGAACCATGTACGCCGGCAGCCGCTCGGCGAGACGGGCGCGCAGCGCGCCGTCCGGCGTGTCCTCCGCCCCGACGACATACGCCACGAGCCGCTGCTCCCCGCCGCTCCCGCGGACGGCGGCCGCGGCCACCGTCACACCGGGGCACGCCGCCAGCGCCGTCTCGATCTCGCCGAGTTCGACGCGGAAGCCACGCAGTTTCACCTGGGTGTCGGTGCGGCCGAGATAGTGCAGCACACCGTCCGAGTCGAACCGGCCCAGATCGCCTGTGCGGTACATCCGCGAGCCCGGCGGCCCGTACGGATCGGCCACGAACCGCTCGGCCGTCAGCCCGGGCCGCCCGAGGTAGCCCCGCGCGAGCGAGGCGCCCGCGACGTACACCTCCCCGACGACGCCGGCAGGCACCGGCCGCAGCCGCGCATCGAGCACATACGTCCGGTCGCCGGGCACGGAATCCCCGATCACCACCGGCTCACCGGGCCGCAGTTCGGCGGTCGTCGAGTAGACGGTGGCCTCGCTGGGCCCGTACGCGTTCAGCACCCTGCGTCCGGGCGCGCTCAGCCGCGCGACCAGCTCGGCCGGGCACGCCTCGCCGCCGACCGCGATCGTGTGCAGATGGGGCAGCCCGGTCAGGGGCGACGGCAGCAGCATCGCGGCGGACGGCGGCAGGAAGACGTAGGTGATCCGCGAGTCCCGCAGCCGCGCATGGAGCGCGTCGCCGAGCCGCTCGTCCTCCTGCGCGATGTGCAGCTCGGCGCCGGCGACCCAGGCGAAGAACAGATCGGACACGGCGACGTCGAACCCGAACGACACGTACTGCAGCACCCGGTCGTCGCCCGTGACCGGGAACCGCTCCCGCACGGCCACGGCCAGATTCGCCAGCGCACGGTGCTCCACGGCGACGCCCTTCGGGACACCGGTGGAGCCGGACGTGAACAGCACGTAGGCGAGATCCGCGGGTGCGGGCGCGGGCCATGACGGCCCGCCGGACGCAGGGTCCGGTCCGGTCCCGTCCGGCATCCGCAGGACCTGAGGGCCGAGGCCCGCCGCCTTCGCCTCCGTCTCCGCGTCCGCGAGGAGCAACGTCATGCCCGAGTCGCGGGCCATGGCCGCGAGACGGGCTTCGGGGTGGCCGGGGTCCAGCGGGACATAGGCGGCGCCCGCGCGGAGGACGGCGAGTGCGGCCAGGGCCATGTTCGCCGAGCGGGGGAGCAGCAGGCCGACGCGGGTGCCGGGGCGGGCGCCCGAGGCGCGGAGGCGGCCCGCGAGTGTGTCGGCGCGGGCGAGCAGTTCGCGGTACGTGAGGACGACGGGCCCGCACACCAGGGCCACCGCATCCGGGCGTTCCGCGGCCCGCGCCGCCACCAGGTCCGGGACGAGCGGCCCCGGGGGCGCGGCCTCGGCGGAGCGGTCGGCGCCCGCCAGGACGGACCGGCGCTCGTCCTCGGGGACCGCGTCCACCGTGGACAGCGGCGCGCCCGGCCGCTCCAGCAGCCCGTCGAGCAGCGTCCGGAAGTTCCGCACCCAGCGCCGCACCGTCGACGGCTCGAACAGCTCGCTGCGGTGGATCAGCTGGGCCACCAGCTCGCCGCCCCACCGCTCCACATGCAGATGCAGATCGAACTTCGCGGTGTCCAGCACCAGCTCGATCCGCTCCGACTCCGCACCGGCCAGGTCGAGCACCGGCTCCGTGTCGTCGTCGTACGCGAACACCGCCTGCACCAGCGGGTCATGGCTCGTCTCCCGCACCGGCGCCACCGCGTCGACGACCGCCTCGAACGGCGCGTCCTGATACGGCTGCCCCGCCAGCAGCCGCTCCCGCAGCCGCCCCACCAGCTCGCCGAACCCCGGGTCCCCGGACAGGTCCACACGCAGCGCGAGGGTGTTGGTCAGCATTCCGACCATGTCCTGGAGCTCCGCACGGTCCCGGCCGGACACCGGGAACCCGATCACCAGGTCCTCACGCCCCGACAACCGTCCCAGAAACGCGGCGTAGGCGGCGAACAGCACCATGAACGGCGTCGCCCCCTGCTCCGCCGCCACCTTCGCGATCCGCTCCCGTACGCCCGCGTCGAGCACGAACCGCACCGCGGAGCCCGCCGCCGACGGAGCCGCCGTACGCGGCCGGTCCAGCGGCAGCGCCATGGTCTCGGGCGCGCCGCTCAGCTCGTCGGCCCAGTGCGCGACGGCCGCCGCGTACTCCCCGCGCCCGAGCCGGTCGCGCTGCCAGGCGGCGAAGTCCGGGTACTGGAGCGGCAGTTCGGCAGGGGAGTGCGGCAGGCCCTTGAGCTCGTCCTCGTACGCCGCAGACAGCCCGCGCAGCATGATCTGGAGCGACCAGCCGTCGCACACCAGATGGTGCGCGACCAGCAGGACCCGGTGGCTGCCGTCGGCCACCGCGTACACCGCGCCGCGCAGCAGCGGCCCGGTGGCCGTGTCGAACGGCCGCCCCGCCTCCGCCCGCATCAGCCCGGCCACCTCCGCGGCCGCCACGTCCCGCTCCACCCGCAGCTCGGCCCGCGCCTCGGCGGCGACGATCTGCATCGGTTCGCCGCCGGGCCCCGCCCTGAAGACGGTACGCAGCGACTCGTGGCGTGCGACCAGCGCGTCCAGCGCGCGGCGGAACGCGGCCACGTCGAAGGGCCCGCGCACGGCGAAGGCGGCGGGCACGTTGTACTGGGCGGTGCCGGGGTTCAGCTGGTCCAGCACCAGCAGCCGGCCCTGTGCGGCGGAGACGGGAAACTCGTACTCCTCGATGTCCATGGCGCGCTCATTTCCCCCGTAGTGCGGTTTCGAGGACCGCGGCTATCCGCGCCGCCGGTCCGGCAGTCAGTACGTCCTTGTGCGCACAGGCGAGTTCGTGCACGTCGACGCCCGCCGAGCAGCGGCGCCAGGCCGCCGTCTTCTCGGCCGTCGGGATGCCGTCGGCGTCCCCGGTGGCCGAGAACAGCGTCAGGGCACCGTCGTACCGGTCGAGGCCGGGCGACGGCACCCACCGGTGGGCCAGCCGGATGTGCGCGGCGCACCGGTCGGCCAGCGTGCCCAGGTCGTCGTCGCCGAGTTCCGCGAGGACCCCGCCCGAGCCGCGCACCAGCCCGAACACCTCGGCCCTGTCGAGCCGGCCCGGTGGGACCGGCGTGCCCGGTGCCTGGCCCTGCAGCAGGATCTCCATCACCTCCTGCTCGACCCGGTCGCTCGCGGCGGGTGGCGGGGTGTACGGAGAGTCGGGGTAGCGCGGTAGCGCGTCGAGGACGCAGAGCAGCCCGATCTCCTCACCGTCCCGCCGCAGCCGCACGGCGACCTCGTAGGCGAGCGGCCCCCCGAACGACCGGCCGATCAGCAGATAGGGGCCATGGGGGCGGACGCTGCGGATCTGCTCCAGGCAGGCCTCGGCGATGGCTCCCATGCTGTCGGCCTGCGGGAACGCTGCCGTCTGCACGGCGTACACCGGCCGGCCGGGCGGGAGATGGGGCAGCAGCGCGGCGTACGACCATCCGATGCCCGAGCCGGGCGGCAGACAGAACAGGGGGGTGCTGCCGTTCATGCGCTCGTCGCTCGTGGCGGTGCGTGTGGCGTTGCGTGTGGCGTCGCTTGTGCCGGGGGGCGTGGCGGCGTCGCCCATCCGGTTGTCGTCCGTGCCGAGCGGGGGGCGCAGGGTGAGCAGCGGGTCGAGGACGGCACGAGGGACGGTGGCCGTGTCGCCCGCGCCGACGGGCCGTTCCGTCGCCTCGTCGGGCCCGGCGAGCCGTGCCGCCAGCGCGGCCGGAGTCGGAGCGGCGAAGAGCGTGGCGACCGGCACGGACACGCCCAGCGTCGTCTCGATCCGGGCGCACAGCCGGAGCGCGAGGAGGGAGTGCCCGCCGGAGGCGAAGAAGTCCGTGTCGGGCGCGGCGGCCCGGCCGTCGTCGAACAGGACCTCGGCGAACAGTGCGCACAGCTCCTTCTCCCGCGCCGTGCGGGGCGGCCGCGCCGGTGACGGCGCGGGGGCGGGCACCGGATCCGGCAGGGCCGCGCGGTCGGTCTTGCCGTGCGGAGTGAGCGGGACGGCGTCGATGGCGCTCCAGAGGGACGGCACCAGATGGGCGGGGAGTCTGCGCGCCAGCTCGGCGCGTACCGCGTCGAGCCGGCCGCCCTCGGCGAGGACGACATGCGCCGCGAGGACCTTGCCCCCGGCCGGTCCCGGCCGGGCGGTCACCACCGCGCGCGCGACGTCCGCGGACGTCTCCAGTGCCGCCTCCACCTCCGCCGGCTCGATCCGGAACCCGCGCACCTTCACCTGGTCGTCGGTGCGGCCGAGGAAGTGGAGGACGCCGTCGGGGGTACGGCGTACCAGATCGCCGGTGCGGTACATCCGGGAGCCGGGCGGGCCGTACGGGTCGGCGACGAACCGCGAGGCGGTGGCGGCCGGGTGGCCCAGGTAGCCGCGGGCCAGACCGGTCCCGGCGAGATGCAACTCCCCGGCGGTGCCATCGGGCACGGGCCGCAGCAGGCCGTCCAGGACGTACGCCCGCGTACCGTCCAGGGGACGGCCGATCGCCACGGCGTCGTCCGTCCCGGCCGTGGCGAACACGGTGGTCTCCGTGGGGCCGTAGCCGTTGACGACGCGCGTGCCGGGGCAGTGCTCCCGGACCCGCCGCACCGCCTCGGGCGACACGACATCGCCCCCTGCCCACACCTCGCGCAGTCCGCCGAGCACCCCGGGCGCCAGGTCGGCGATCGTACGCAGCAGCTCGGCGGTGAGCCAGAGCGCGCTGACGTCCTCGGCGGCCAGCAGCCGCCCGAGGGCCTTCGGAGCGAGGGGTCCGGGCGGGGCGACGACGACGGTGCCGCCGTTCAGCAGCGGCACCCACACCTCGTACGTGGCGGCGTCGAAGGTGTGCGCGCTGTGGAAGAGCACACGTCGGTGGGCCCCACCGCGCAGCCGGGTGTCCTCCGTGAGCGCGACGACCGCGCGGTGCGGGACGACGACGGCCTTGGGCTCCCCGGTCGAGCCCGAGGTGAACATGGTGTACGCGGCGGAGTCCGGGGAGGCGGCCGCCGTCTCCGGTCCGGCCGCCCCGCTCCCGCCCGGCGCGAGCGCACGTACGCCGCCGTCCTCGCTGATGACCGCCCGTGCTCCGGAAGCGGCTAGCAGCCGCGCGGTCCGGTCCGCGGGCTGCGCGGGGTCCAGCGGCAGATAGCAGGCCCCGGACTTGAGTACGGCCAGCTGCGCGACGATCAACTCCGCCGAGCGGGGCAGCAGCACCCCGACGACGTCCTCGGCGCCGGTTCCCGCCGCCGTCAGCCGTTCCGCCAGCTGCTGTGCGGCGGTGTCCAGTTGGGCGTAGGTGAGGTCCCGTCCACGGTCCCGTACCGCAACCGCGTCCGGGGCACGGCCCACCTGGTCGGCGAACCGCGCGGTCACGGTGCCGGGCCCGGACGGCGCCGACGGTGCCGACGGCGCCGTCGCGCCCGCGGACGCGGCGAGCAGTTCCGCGCGCTCCCGCTCCGGCAGGACGTCCACGCGGCCGACCGGTCTGCGGGGATCCCCGGTCAGCTCCTCCAGGGCGCACACGAGACGCCCCGCGATCCGGTGCGCGTCGATGCCGCGGCAGCTCAGCCGCAGCAGGGTGCGCGGGCCGCCCGCGGCGACCGCGACGGTCACCGGGTAGTGGGTGGCGTCGCGGACCTCCGTCAGCCTCAGAGCCTGTCCGGCGGACCGGTCGGCGTCGCCGCGCGGGAAGTTCTCGAAGGCCAGGACCGTGTCGAAGAGTTCACCCGTTCCGGCCCGCCGCTGGATCTCCGCCAGCCGCACATGGTGGTGGGACACGAGACGCAGCTGCTCGTCCTGGATCCGGGCCATCAGGGCGCCGACCGGTTCGTCGGCGCGCAGCCGTATCCGTACCGGAAGGGTGTTGATGAAGAGGCCGACCATCGACTCGACACCGGGCAGATCGTGCGGGCGGCCCGACACGACCGCGCCGAAGACCAGATCGTCCGAACCGGTCATCCGGGCCAGGACGAGGGCCCAGGCGGTCTGGGTGAGGGTGTTGAGGGTGACGCCCGCGTCGGCGGCGGCCCGGCCGAGCGCGGCGGTGAGCTCTTCCGTGAGCCGGACGTCGAGTTCGTGGACGTCGGTCTCGTGGGCGCCGCGTTCCTGGGCGTCGGGCTCGTGCGTGCCGTGTTCGTGCGTGCCGGGCTCGTGGGCGCCGTGCTCGCGGGCGTCGAATTCCCGGGCGTGGACGTTCGCCGCCGCGCCGAGCAGGGCAGGGCGCTCCAGGCCCGCGAGCGCCTCCGCCCAGGCCTCCTCCGCGGCACCCGGTTCTCGCCGCCGCAGCCACTCCAGATAGCGCCGGTAGGGGACGGCCGGCGCGGTGGGCCGCCCGCCCGAGCACAGCGCCGCCAGATCCCGTGCCAGCACCGGCATCGACCAGCCGTCCAGCAGGATGTGATGCAGGGTCAGCACCAGCTCGGCGCCCTCGTCGTGCCGTACCCACAGGCACCGTACGAGCGGTGGTCGGGCCGGATCGAAGCGGACGGCGCGGTCCTCGTCCATCAGGCGCCGCAGCCCGGCCGTGACCTCCTCCGGGGGGAGACCGGTGAGGTCCGCCTCCGACCAGGGCACCGTCACCCGCGCCGGAATCACCTGCACCGGCTGGTCGAGCCGGCGGTGCCGGAAGCAGGCGCGCAGATTCGGATGCCGCTCCAGCAGCGCCGTCACGCCCTCCCGCGCCGCGTCCGCGGTCATCGCGCGTGCCGCGCGGAACCGGGCCTGGACCAGATACGGGTCCGGGCCCTCCGTATCGCGCAGCGCATGGAAGAGCAGCCCCTCCTGCGCGGGGGCGAGCGGCAGTACGTCGGCGATCTTCCCGCTCACAGCCCCTCCTCCAGGAGCTGGAGCTGATCCTGGGTCAGCTCGACGAGGGGGAAGTCCGAGACGCTGTACCCGGGCGCACCGGACGCGGTCCGGCCGGTTCCGGATCCGTCGGCGGCCCCGGGGGACCCGTGGAACCCGGGGGACCCGTCGAACCCGGCGGACTCGGGACCCCCGTCGGACTCAACGGCGAGCGCGGCCAGCTCCTCCAGAGCCTCCCGCCACAGCCCGGCGAACCGCCGTATCCCCTGCCCGTCGAAGACCTCCTCCGCGTACGACCAGCCGGATGTCAGCCGCAGCCCGTCCCCGTGCTCCTCGGCCACCGCGTCGATCTCCAGCGCGTGGCCGAGCGGCAGCGCCTCCGCCGCCGCGCCGAACAGCTCGCCGCCCGCCGCGTCCGCCCCGGCCAGCCGCCCCAGGTAGTTGAAGCGCACATCGGGCACGGGCAGAGCGGCGAGCCGCGGAGCCGTGTCCGGGTTGAGATACCGCAGGAGTCCCCAGCCGAGCCCCCCGTCCGGCACGTCACGCAGCCGTTCCTCGACCCCGCGGAGCACCGCCGCCGGTTCGCCGCCGCCGTCGAGCCGTACCGGGTACTGGGTCGTGAACCAGCCCACCGTCCGGGACACGTCCACGTCCTCCGCCCCGGCCGGAGTCTCCCGGCCGTGCCCCTCCAGCTGGACCAGAAGTCCGCCCGCCGCGCCGTCGTCACCGTCGCGCCACCGCGAGGCGGCCAGGACCAGCCCGGCGAGCAGGACGGCGTCGGGCCGGCAGCGGTACGCGGCCGGTACGGCGACGACGACCGCCTCCGTGAGGTCCGGGGGCAGCTCGACGGTCACCGTGGCACGCGGGGAACCCGCGCCCCGGCCACCGGCGAGCCGGGCGTCCGGGCCGCCCAACGTCCGCTCCCACCAGGCGGGTTCGGCCGAAGCGCGGCCGGCGTCCGCGGCCCGGTCGGCCAGCAGCGCGGCCCAGCGGCGGAAGGAGGTCCCCGGAGCGTGGCCGCCCGGCCGCGCCCCTTCGAGAAGCCGGGCCAGCTCGGGGCCGAGCACCCGCCACGACACCCCGTCGACGGCGAGATGGTGGACGGTCAGCAGCAGCCGTCCCGGCAGCTCGGTGCCGCGGTCGAACCAGACGGCCCGCACCATCCCGGCCCCGGGCTCGATCCGGATGCCCTCGGCGGTCCTGCGCGCGACGGGGCGGAGCGCGTCGTCGGTGAGCGCCCGCGCGTCGACCCGCTCGACCTCCACGGCCGCGGCCTCACCCGGCGGCGCGACCTCCGGCTCCTCGCCGTCCCGTACCCGCATCCGCAGCGCCCCGTGCCGCTCCACGAGCGCCGTCACCGCGTCGCCGACGGTCCCGGCGCCCGTTCCGGCCGGCACCGGGAACAGCATCGACTGCGTGAACGCCGTGCGCTCACCGCCCTGCTCCCGCCACCAGCGCATGACCGGCGTCGGCGGGAACGGACCCGTACCGCTGTCCTCGGCGCCCGGTCCGTCCGCCTCCCGCGCGGCGGCCGCCAGATTCGCCGGGGTGCGCGCCTCGAACACATCCCGGGGCGCCACCACAAGACCGGCGTCCCGCGCCCGGCCCGCGAGCTGGATCGCCATGATGCTGTCCCCGCCGAGCCGGAAGAAGTCGTCCCCGGCCCCGACCTCGACCCCGAGCACGTCCCGGAACAGCCCGCACATCAGCTCTTCACGGCCCGATCGCGCCTGCTGCGGCGGCTCACCGCCGCGGCTGGGGGCGGGGAGCGCGCCCCGGTCGGTCTTCCCGTTCGCCCCGACCGGCAGTGCGTCCAGCACCACGACGTCCGCCGGCACCATGTGCGCGGGCAGCCGCCGTCCCACGTACCCGAGCAGCGCGTCCTCGTCCGGACGACCGGCGTGCTCCGCGCCGCCCGGCACCACGTACGCCACGAGCCGCCTGCGCCCCGGCACGTCCTCGCGGAGCACCGTCACCGCCGCCGAGACGGCCGGATGCCCGGTGAGGACCGAGGTGATCTCGGCGGGTTCGATACGGAAGCCGTGGAGCTTGATCTGCTCGTCGGCACGGCCGAGACAGTCCAGCGCGCCGTCGGGGCGACGGCGGGCCAGATCCCCGGTGCGGTACATCCGCGAGCCCGGCGGTCCGAACGGGTCGGGCACGAAACGCTCCGCGGTCAGGCCCGCACGGCCCAGATAGCCGCGTGCCAGGCCCAGACCCGCCAGATAGAGCTCGCCGCGCACGCCCACCGGAAGGGGGCGCAGCCACTCGTCCAGGACGTAGGCACGGGTACCGCTGACCGGGGTGCCGATGGCCGGTTGCGTACCGTCCGCGGCGAGCGGGCCGCTCGCCGTGGCAGCCACCGTGGACTCGGTGGGGCCGTACGCGTTGTGGAAGCTCCGCCCCTGTGCCGCCCACACCGTGACCAGCTCCGGCGGGCAGGACTCCGCACCGACACACACCCCGCGCAGCGCCGGGTACGCCCCCGGCGGGACGCTCGCGAGCACGGACGGCGTCAGCATCGTGAACGTGATGCGCTCCCGGTCGAGAACATCCGCGAGAGCCTGCCCGGCGAGCGGTCCCGCGGGCGGTACGACCAGCGCGCCGCCCGAGCCGAAGGCGAGGCACATCTCGGCCACGGAGATGTCGAACGCGGGGGAGCCGAGCTGCACGATCCGGTCGTCCCGGCCCAGCTCGAAACGGTCCACCAGGCTGTGGGCGAACGCCGCGATGCCGGAGTGGGTGACCACGACGCCCTTGGGGCGCCCGGTGGAGCCGGAGGTGTGGATGACGTACGCGGCGCGCGCCGGCTCGACCGGTCCAGGCGCCCCGGCCGGCGGCTCGTCCCCGTACGCGTGCGCGTCCAGCACCAGCCGCGGAATGTCGCCGACGGGCGGCAGTTCCACGTCCGTCCCGGTGACCAGCAGAGCCGGCGCCGCGTCCTGGAGGGTGCGGCGGACATGGTCGGCCGGGTAGGCGGGGTCGACCGGCAGATACACGGCGCCCGCGCGCTGCACGGCCAGCGCGGCCACCACCATCTCCGGGCTGCGCCCCAGGGCCAGCGCCACGATGCGCTCCGGCCCGGCCCCGTGCCTGGCCAGCCGGGCCGCGAGGCGTTCGACGCGGTCGTGCAACGCGCCGTAGGTGAGGCTGAGTCCGAGCCCTTCGAGCGCGACGGCATCCGGAATCCGGGCCGCCTGCCGGGCGACCAGCCCGGGCAGTGTCTCCGCCGACGGACAGCCTCCCGCGCCCACGGGCAGCCGTTCGTTCTCCGGCAGCAGGTCGTGGCCCCGCAGCAGAGCGTCCGGCGCCGCCATGAGCTGCCGCAGCAGTACGGCGTAGCTGTCCGCCCAGTGCCGCACGGCCTCCGGGTCGTAACGGTCGGTCCGTACCTCGAAGCTTCCGGTCATGCCGTCGTCGCTGTCCCGGACGATGCCCACGAAGTCGTGCTCACCGCCCGTGTGGATGCGCTCCGGCTCCGCGAACTCCCGCAGGCTCCGCAGGTTCTCCACGCTCCGCTGCTGCGCCAGATACATGAACACCCACTGGAACAGCGGAGAATGCCCGCTGCTGCGCTCGGGTGCTACCGCCGACACGATCCGTCCGACCGGCACATCGGCGTTCGCCATCAGCTCGGGGAAGACCGCGCCGAACCGGCCGAGCACATCCGCGAAGGAGTCGCCCGGCCCGATCCGCCAGCGCGTGGGCACGGCGTTCATGACGTATCCGATGACCCGGTCGAGGCCCTTCGCGGCACGGTTCGCCGTCGGTGTCCCCAGCACGAGGTCGTCGGCACCGGTCAGCCGGTGCGCGAGCACCGCGAACGCGGCCATCAGCACCACGTACACGGTCGCCCCGCGCTCACGGGCGAGGGCCCGCACGGCGTCGGCGGTCGCCGCGTCGATCCGGAAGGGGATCTGTGCGATACCGCCCTCCTCCCGCCGACCGCCCACCGACGCGCCCGGCACCACCAGCGGTCCCGGGGGATCCGCCAGATGGCGGCGCCAGAAGCCGAGCCGCGCCTCGAACACGCCGGCCGCCTCCAGCTCGTGCTGCCAGGAGGCGAAATCGGCGTACTGGACACGAGGCCTGGCGAGCCGCGGCGCGGTGCCGTCCCGCACCGACCGGTAGGCCTCCGCGAACTCCGCCTGGAGCACGTCGAAGGACCACCAGTCGGTGATGATGTGGTGCAGGCTCAGCATCAGCGTGGACCGGTTGCCGCCGACCCGGACGAATCCGCCCCTGATCAGCCGGTCCTGCGCCAGGTCGAACGGCCGGCGC
Organism: Streptomyces sp. NPDC053673; assembly: GCF_055585225.1. Lineage (NCBI taxonomy): Bacteria > Bacillati > Actinomycetota > Actinomycetes > Kitasatosporales > Streptomycetaceae > Streptomyces > Streptomyces sp. NPDC053673. Next base: position 215,107 of record NZ_JBVJKN010000011.1, read on the forward strand.
CGGAACTCCTCGAAGACCTCCGCGAGCCCGGCCGGGTCCGCGAGCTCGAAGCGCTCCAGCACGAACGGCGGCGCGGGCGGGAAGCCGACGCTCAGATCCCCGGCCGTACCGCTGATCCGGCTCCTGAGCACATCGTGCTGCTCCTGGAGCAGCGTGAGCGCGGCCTCCAGGTGAGCCGGATCGACCGGCCCGTCGAAGTGGTACGCCGAGCAGAGATTGAGCGCCGGAGTGCCCGGATACAGTGAGTCGTACACCCACAGATCCTCCTGCGCAGGTCCCAGCCGCACCGGTCCCTCGCCGTCGCGCGGCGGTACGACGGCGGGTACGGACCCTGCCCGCCCGGCCTCGACGAGCCGGCGCATGAGCCGTATCCGCTGCTCACCGCTGAGTGCGCTGAACCGCTCGACCGGCGACGGCTGCCGCCCTTCCCCCGTAGTCATCAGCTCTCAGAAGTCCTTTCGGAGTGCGGCCAGCCGGTGGAGCCCGGCGAGCACGGCGTCCCGGCCGAGGCCGAAGTCGACGAAGCAGGCGACCTCGTCGCAGCCCAGCTCCCGCAGACCGGCGAGCATCTTGCGGCAGGTCTCCGGCGAGCCCAGCAGGCTGCCCCAGGTCAGATAGCGCTCGAAGGCGAAGTCGGCGAGCATGCCGGTCTGTGCCTCGGTGAGTTCCGCGGTGCGGCGGTCGGCGGTGCGGTTGGCCGTCGTCTGGCGCACATACGACGTGAGGTACGCCTTCAGCGGCGCCGCGGCCAGCCGCCGTACCTCTTCGTCGTCGGCGCCGACGTAGGTGTGCGCCATGAGCGTGACCCGTCCGTGTGGTCCCGTCCCGCTCTGCTCGGGTGCGGCGGCGCAGGCGTCCCGGTACCGGCGGATCTTCTCGGCGAGCTCGTCCCTGCTCTGTCCGACGGTCGCCCCGAGCACGCCGGTGCGCAGCCGGCCCGCGGTCTCCCACGTCTCCGGGTTGCCGGACGTTGTCATCCACAGCGGCAGGGTCTCCTGCACCGGCCGGGGCTGCGGGCGCACCGCGCTCAACTCGCCCGTGCCGTCGGGGAATTCGGCCGCCTCGCCCGCCCAGAGGCGGCGCAGCAGGGGAATGTCGCGCACGGTCCGCTCACGGCGGTCGGCGTAGGCGCCGGGGGCCAGGACGAAGTCCGCTGAGTGCCAGCCGGTGGCGACGGAAAGCCCGACGCGGCCGTGCGACAGATTGTCGACGACCGCCCAGTCCTCGACCACGCGCAGCGGGTGGTGCAGCGGCAGGACGACGCTCCCGGCCCGTATCCCGATCCGCTCGGTCGCGACGGCGAGCGCCGCGCTGAGCACGGGCGGACTGGGGAACATCTGGCCCACCTGCTGGAAGTGCCGCTCGGGTGTCCAGATCGCGTGGAACCCGAGCCGGTCGGCGACGCGGGCGATCTCCAGCAGCTCCTCGTACTTCTCCACATGCCGGACCCCGGCGCCGCCCGCCCCGCCCGGTCCACCGGCTCCACCGGCGTCAGCAGTCCCGTCAGCACCGAAGAACATCACGCTCAGCTCCATGCCGGAGCCTCCTCTCCCCGCGCCCGCGGAATACGGGGACGGCGCATGATCGGCCCCGTGCTCTCGACGGGCGCCTGCTCGATCGCCGCCGCCAGCCCGGCCACGGTGGGCGCCCCGAACACCGTCGCCACCGTCACGCCCCGCCCCGTGCGCTCCGTGAGCCGCGACGCGACCCGCACGGCGCGCAGCGAGTTCCCGCCGAGCATGAAGAAGTCGTCCTGCCCGCCGATGCGTTCCACGCCGAGGACATCGGCCCAGACGCTTGCGACGAGCTGCTGCATGCCCGCGGCGGGCTCAGCGCGCTCGGCGGACTCGGCGGGTTCCGCCGGTCCGGACCGGCCGGTTCCGGGAGCGGCGGACCGGGCCGTGTCGCCGTCGACGGCCGGCCCTGCCGTCGACGGTGCTGCGCGCCGTGGCGGCTCGCTGAGGCCGAGCTCGGACAGCCGCAGCTCCGGGTTGTCCGCCGCCGCTCGCAGCGTCTGGACGAGCGCGTCCGCGAGCCACTGCGTGAACGGGGTGTCCACCGCGCGCGTCCGGTACTCCAGGGTCACGGCGATGCCCTCCGGCGTGCCGCCCGGGCCGTGGTCGTCGGTCACGTCGACCAGGAGGTCGAAGCGGGCCGCGCCGGTACGGACGACCTCGACCCGCGCCTCCGCACCTGGCAGCGTGACCTCCGCGCGGGCGTTGTTCTGCAGGGCCAGGACGACGTCCGTGAACGGATGCCGGCCCGGCCGGCGCCTTGGATTGAGGTCGTTCACGACCTGCTCGAACGGCACGTCCTGGTGGGCGTACGCCGCGAGGTCCACGTCCCGCACGCGCTGCACCAGTTCCCGTACCGTCGGGTCGCCCGAGGCGTCCGTCCGCAGGACGACCATGTTGACGAAGAAGCCGACGACGTCGTCGACGGTCCCGTCCGTGCCGCGCCCGGCGACCGGCGCGGCCACCGACGTCTCCTCGCCCGCGCCCGCCCGGGCGAGGACGGCGGCAAGAGCCGCGTGGAGCACCATGAACAGCGTCGCCCCGTGCTCGCGGCCCAGCTCGATCAGCCGGGCGTGGCCGGCGGCGTCGAGACGCCGTACGACCGTCTCCGCGTGATCGGGACCGCGACCGGGATCGTGGGCGTGGCCCGCCGCCGCATCGGGCGCGGGCAGCCGCGGCCCGTCCGGGGCATGCGCCAGCACACCGCGCCAGTAGGCGAGTTGCCGCTCCGCGAGGCCCCCCGCCAGCCGCTCGTGCTGACGGCGGGCGAAGTCCGCGTACCGCACGGCGAGAGGGGCGGACGTCACACCCGCGTACGCCCGCGACAGATCGCGGAACAGCGGCGGCAGCGACCACCCGTCCGTCGCGATGTGATGCATGACCAGCAGCAGCGCATGCTCGTCGGGGCGTCCCCGTACGCCGAACAGGACACCGTGCACCGGCAGTTCGGAGGCCAGATCGAACCGGTGGCGCGCCGCCTGCGCGATGCGTGCCTCCAGCTCGCCGGCGTCCACGGTCACCCGGCGCAGCAGCGGCTCCGCCGCGTCCCGCACGCGGGCCACCGGCTCCCCGTCCACCTCCTCGAACACGGTCCGCAGCGCCTCGTGCCGCGCCACGACCTCGCGGAGCGCGGTGCCCAGCGCCTCCGCGTCGACCGTCCCGCGCAGCCGCACCAGCATCGGCATGTTGTACGCGACCCCGGCGTCGATCCGGTCCATGAACCAGAGCCGCCGCTGCGCGTACGACACGGACGGCGCGTCCGTGCCGCCCGGTGCGCTCCCGCCGAGCGGTTCCGCAGCGGCCGCGACCGCCGCGCCCTCGATGTGCGGTGCGAGCCGGCCGGGCGTCGGTGACTCGAACAGCGTCCGTACGCCGACCTCGGCGCCCAGCGCCGTCCGGATCCGCCCCAGCAGCCGCGCCACGAGCAGCGAGTGCCCGCCCAGCGCGAAGAAGTCGTCGTCGGGGCCGACCGACGGCACCCCGAGCACCTCGGAGAACAGCCCGCAGAGGGCCTTCTCCGTCTCGCTCGACGCCACCGCGGCCCCGCCGTCCACGGCCGTACCGACCACGGGCCCGGGCTCCGGCAGCGCCCGCCGGTCCAGCTTGCCGTTCGCCAGCAGCGGCAGCGCGTCGAGCAGTACGAAGGCGCCCGGCACCATGAAGTCGGGCAGCAGGCCCTTCGCGTGCTCCCGCAGGTCGGCCGCTTCCGGCCGCGCCCCGTCCCCGCGCGGCACCGCGTACGCCACCAGGCGCTTCTCGCCGCCGTCCTCGCGTGCGACGACAGCAACCCGTGCCACGCCCGGATGGCGCGACAGCACCGCCTCGACCTCGCCCGGCTCGACCCGGAAGCCGCGGATCTTCACCTGTGCGTCCGCCCGCCCCACGAACTCCAGCACCCCGTCGGCGCGGCGCCGCACCAGATCCCCGGTGCGGTACATCCGCCCGCCCGGCGCGGCACCGTACGGATCGGCCACGAACCGCTCGCACGTCAGCCCGGGCCGCCCCGCGTACCCGTGCGCCAGCCCGGCCCCGGCGGCGTACAGCTCGCCGGTCACCCCGTCCGGCACGGGCCGCAGCCGCTCGTCGAGGACGTGGATCCGTTTGCCCACGAGCGGCCGCCCGATCGGCACCGCCGCCGCCCGGGCGTCCTCGGCGGTGATCCGGTGGACGGTGAGGAAGACCATGCCTTCCACGGGCCCGTATCCGTTGCTGAGCCGGAGCTCCGGCCAAAGGTCCATCGCCCGGGCCACATGCGCGGGCGACAGCGCCTCGCCCCCGACGATCACCTCGCGCACCCCGGCCAGCGCCTTCGGGTACTCGTCGACGATCACATTGAAGAGGCTCCCGGACAGATACAGGGAGGTGATGCCGTGCTCGGCGACGAGCCGGGCCATGACGACCGGGTCGGGCCGCTGCCCCGGGTGCAGCACACACGTACCGCCGTTCAGCAGCGGCCCCCACAGCTCCAGCGCGAAGGCGTCCCAGGAGACCGGCGCGCACTGCAGCCAGACCGAGCCGGGCCCGAAGGCGGCGAAATCCTGGCCGGTCAGGGTTTCGGCGACGGCCCGGTGCGGGGCGACGATGCCCTTGGGCCGCCCGGTGGACCCGGAGGTGAACATGACGCAGGCGACATCGTCGCAGCCGCCTCCGTCGCCACCACGGCCCCCGGCGCCCTCGTCGGAGATCCCGGTGCCTTCATCGGATGTCCCGGCGCCCGCGCCGGAGATTCCGTCCGGCCCCACGACCACGTCGACCCCGGCGTCCGCCGCCATGGCACGCAGCCGCTCCTCCGGGAACTCCGGGTCGAGCATCACGTACCCGGCCCCGGCCTTCAGCACCCCGAGCAGCGCCACGACCATCTCGGTGCCCCGCTCCAGCCGCACGCCGACCAGCGACCCGCGGCCCACTCCGTGCCCGGCGAGCCGTGCCGCCATCCGGCCGGCCCGCGCGTCGAGTTCGCCGTAGCCGATCCTGTCCTCACCGAAAACCAGAGCCGTACGTTCCGGCCCCCGCGCCGCCTGCTCCTCGAAGAGCTCGTGCACGCGCTCCATCCCCACCTCCACACCTTCGCTGTTCAGCGTGCGTCCCCCGACGCCGGGTCCTGAGCCTTGGGATCCAGGTCCGGGAGCAGTACGTCGATGTCCCGGATCGTGCGCCGGGCCAGGCCCCACAGCGCCACCGCGATACCGCACACACCGGCCAGGAACAGCATTCCGGCCATCCCGCTGCCCGGTTCGTCCCCCACCAGTGGCCCGAGCACCGCGAACACCCCTGTCCCGGCGGCCGCTTGCGGTTCGAAGACCGCGTCGGCGAGCGGCCCGGACACCGCCGTGGCCACGGGCACCGAGATCTGCGACAGGAACATCACCGCGCCGAAGACCCGCCCGTGCCACTCCTGCTCGACCTTGGTCTGCACGATCGCCTGCATCGAGCCGTTGACCAGCGGCATGATCAGCGCCCCGACGAGAATGGCCGCGCACCAGCCGATCACGGTGTCCGACACCGCCATCGCCACCTGCGCCGACAGGCACATGCCGATGATCCCGAACATCATTCCGCGGCCCCGGTTCCTGGGCCCGCCCCACGCCGCCATCAGCAACCCGCCCGCGACCCCGCCGATCCCGATGGCGGTGTTCACGGCGGCCAGCGCGGCCGGGTCGTTGCCGGTCCGTGCCAGCACCATCGGCTGGACGGCGGCGAAGCCGAACACCATCACGAGGTTCACGACACAGAAGTTGAGGATCAGATCGCGCAGGCTCGGGTAGCGGAACAGATGGCGCAGTCCGGCGACGGCCTCGCGGCGCAGTTTCGGCCTCGCCTTCCCCGGCGCCGCGGGCTCCGGCCGCTCCGTGCTCAGCCGCACCAGACGGATGGCGAGCAGCGCGAAGGCGAAGCTCAGCAGGTCGGCCCAGAGGATGAAGCCGAGCCCGGAGAAGGCGACCAGCACTCCGCCGAGCGCCGGTCCGCCGACCTCGGCGGTGCTCTTGGCGCTGGCCAGCATGCCGTTGGCGCGCTGCAGCTGGTCCCTGCTGACGAGTTGGGGCACAGCCGCGGCCATGGCGGGGAACTGGAAGGCCGCGGACACCCCGAGGAGGGCGACGGCCGGATAGATCTCCCAGGTCCGCAGGCCGTCGAGGAAGTGCAGCGCGGTCAGCGCACCGACGACCGCGAGGCCGCTCAGATCGGCCAGTTGGAGCGCGGCCCGTCTGCTGCAGCGGTCGATGATCGCCCCGGCGAAGGGACTGAAGAGCACCTGCGGCAGGAGCGCGCACAGGGAGAGGACGGTGACCGCCGTCGCCCGTTCGTTCGTGGACCAGGCCTCGATGATGAAGGTGAAGCGGAGTACGGAGTTGCCGACCAGGGATACGACCTGGCCGCTCCATATGAGGGTGAACGACCCCATTCCCGCGAATCTGCGAGGAGGGCGAGCTTGTGGCTCGGTGGTGCCGTCCTCCACAGGTAAGGACTTGCGCATGAAGACCCCGACGTCCCTTCGGTGTTGGTCACCGTGCTCTCCGATGCGGGCGCGTTCGAACCTTTGCACACATCAGGAGATCCGATCAAGGGTTTTCATGATCCCCAACACCCCTGCCCACGTGGGCCGGTATCACCTCAGCCCATTGCTGACCGCACCGACTTCACGAACGTCTGCACGAATCCTTCACGGGTCTCCGCGTCGACCAGATCCAGCGACAGATACGGATTCAGATCCTCCAGCTCGACCAGCAGCAGCCGCCCGTACTCGTCCCGGCACGCATCCACCCGCTGGATCCCGTACTCCAGTCCGTTCCACTCGACGAAGGCCCGCGCGAAGTCCAGATCCGCCGCGCTCGCGTCGTACCGCTCCAGCTCCCAGCGGCGCTCGGGCCGGGGCGCGTGGAGCGCGTACTGGAAGGCGCGGTCGATGAAGTAGAACGACACCTCGTAGCGGAACCGCACCCGCGGCTGTACGAGGATCTCGCCGAACTCCACCCCGGCCAGCTCGTCCCGGCTCACGAAGACGAGTCCCTCCGAATCCGCCCCGAGCACGGGCTTGACGACGTACTCGTCGGTGTCCGGCAGCCGTCCGCGATCCGCCTCCCGGTCGACGGTCGGGATCACCGGGTACCCGGCCGCGGACAGGGCCGGCAGATAGCCCTTGCCGGCCATGTCTCCCTTGCCGGTCAGCGGGTTGTAGACCCGCACGCCCTCCGCGAGCGCCCGCTCCCGGAACGCGTCGTACGCGTCCTGGTAGTGCATGACGGGCCCGCTGTTGCGGACGACGACCAGGTCGAACGCGCCCATGAGCGTCTCGGCGTCCCGTGGATGGCACAGGGCGAGCGGGACGTGCTCGCGCAGCCGCGAGGCCAGCTGGATGTCCTCGTCGCAGTACCGCCGCCCGCGCGCCTGATAGGCCAGGTCGGTCACATACAGGACCCGACCCCTGCTCTTCGCCACGTCCATGCCTGCTCCCGCCGATCGAACGCCTGATCACCCGATCATCTCTCAGGGTCCGAGCGGGGTGTGCCGTACCGACCTCCTGACGTGTGCGCCACGACCGACGTCACGTGCGAGCCCGCTCCGTGATCGCCGGGGCCCTGAACGTCCACCGACTCGGCCGCCGGTCCCGGCGGCCGAGTCGGTGGCGCGGGTCAGGTTCCCCGGGGACCGGTCAGCTCGTCGGAGCCGATTACGTCCTCGCCGTAGAGGTCCTTCAGCCAGTTGGTCTGGTAGATGGTGTCGAGGTAGCGCTCGCCGAGGTCCGGCGCGATGGCCACCGCGGTGGGTTCACGCTCGTCGTGCTGGTCCAGCCAGCGCATCGCGCCGCTGACCACCGTGCCGGTGGATCCGCCGAACACGAAGCCGCGTCTGGCCAGACGGTGGCAGGCACGGATGGTGTCCGCCTCCTCGACGCGTATCACCTCGTCCACGTAGGACTCGTCGAGCAGCGGCGGACGGATGCTCATGCCGAGGCCGGGAATCATGCGACGGCCCGGCGCACCGCCGAAGCTCACCGAGCCGACGCTGTCAATGGCGATGATCCGCACTGGCCGGTGCCACTCGCGGAAGAACCGCGCGCAGCCCATCAGGGTGCCGGTGGTGCCGGCCCCGACGAACAGCACGTCCAGACCCGGGAACTGGCGGGCTATCTCCGGCGCGGTCTTGCGGTAGTGGGCCCTCCAGTTGCCCGGATTGGTGTACTGACTGAGCCACACGTACCGGTCGTCGGAGGCGCACAGCGCGCGGATGTAGTCGAGTCGTGCGCCGAGGAAACTGCTGTTGGCCGCGTGCCCGGCTATGACGTGCACCTGGCTGCCCAATGCCTCCATCATCAACCTGGTCGACAGGTTGCAGCGGGAGTCCGTCACGCACAGGAACCGGTAACCCTTGCTCGCCGCGATCATGCTCAGCGCCACGCCCAGGTTTCCGGACGAGGACTCGACCAGGATCGAGTTCGGAGTCAGGACTCCGTCCCGCTCGGCGCTCTCCACCATCTCGATCGCGGCCTTCAGCTTGATCGAGCCGGCAAAGTTGAAGCCCTCGCACTTCAGGAAGAGCGAATGCCCGAAGATCGACCGGAGGTCGATGTAGAGCTGCTCTTCATTGAAGGCGTAGGGAACGGAAATTACTGGCACGATGGCCTCCTCATCTGCTGCAGGGCCTTTTCGGAACTCCATCTGGTCGTTGGCGGATTTCCCGCTCTTTCGCGCGGGACCTCGGGTCCAACCGGGCCGGACGGCGAGCCCTGCGTCAGTGGCCGCGGTTTCGTGCGCGCGTACCTGCGGCAACTTGACCGGTGATCTCTCCTGGGATCAGTCCTGTGTGAACCTCCTTGTCCGTCGGTCGGAAATGCTCGGCCGACCGTGTTCGCGGCCGCTCATCCGTACCGGCGCAGTTCGTGGAAGAAGTCCTCGATGACGTGCAACTCTCCCGCCCGGGCAACTTCGTCGTAGACGTACTTGCCTACCGCGAGGTCGAGCACTCCGAGGCCGAAGGGCGAGAAGACCAGTGGCCGGTCCGCCGGAGGTGTCACCCGCCCGGCGATCACGTCGTCCAGCGTGCCGTGCAGGAAGTTCCGGTTTCCCGTGAGCTGCTCGGCCAGGTGGGGCGAGGTGTCGGCCTTCAGACAGTGGTCGATGTCGTCGACGATGTTGGCCGAGGCGAGCACGATCTCCGGCGCGAGGTCGCGCAGCGACACGTGCAGCACCAGCGGATTGTGCGCGAACCACGACAGATCGCTGACATGCGGTTTCCCGGCGACGGTGGCGAAGACGACCAGGTCGCTGAAGCGGATCAGCTCCTCGGCGCTGTCGTGCACGCTGATCCGGCCGGCTGTGCCCGACTGCTCCAGATAGCAGCGGAAGCCGGCCGCGCTGTCGGCGGACACGTCGTGGACGCCGATCTCGTCGAACGACCAGCCGGTGCCCGCCAGGAAGGTGTGGATGTAGCGGGCGATCAGACCCGCCCCGAAGAATCCGACGCGCGTCGGGCGATGCCGGCTGCGGCTGAGCCAGTCCGCCGCCAGTGCCGCGGAAGCGGCCGTCCTGGTGGCGCTGATGATGGAGCTTTCCAGGCAGGCGAACGGGTAGCCGGTGTCGTGGTCGTTGAGGATCAGCACGGCCGAGGCCCTGGGGATTCCGGACGCCACGTTCTGCGGGAAGCTGGAGATCCATTTGAGGCCGTCCACCCGCACCTGCCCGCCGATCGAGGCTGGCAGCGCGATGATCCGGGAGGACGCACGGTCGGGGAAGCGCAGGAAATACGACGGAGGGTTGACCGATCGACCGGCGCCGTGCAGCCGGTAGGTCGCCTCGACCAGTTCCACGATCTGTTTCTCGCGCCCTTGCAGCACCTGCTGGACCTGGGCACCGGAGATCACCGCGAACGGTGGCACGGTGAGCGGTTCGGACATTGCTGACTCCAGTGTGGATTCCAGCGCCGCGGATTCCAGTGCGGATTCCAACGCGGACTCTGTTGCGGACTCGATTGCCGTGAAACGCATGGTGGTCACCCCACAGTCACCTGGACGGTCGGCGAACAGTCGGCCAGGCGCACCGCGTCGGCCATCGCGACGAGGACCTCGCGCGGTCCCTCGTAGGGCTCCCTGCTGTGCGCGGTGCTCACGTTGTCGACCAGCATCAGGTCGCCGGCCTGCCACGGCTCGCGTGCGGTGTGGGCGTCGTAGACCTCGTTGAGCAGCTGTACGACGTTCTCGCCGATCGGGTCGCCGTTGCCGAAGCGGGTGTTGAACGGCAGCCCGTCGGCGCCGTAGACGTCCACCAGGTACTCGCGGACCTCGGGGGCCATCGTCCACTCGTTGAGGAACGCGACCTGGTTGAACCAGCAGCGCCGCCCGGAGACCGGGTGCCGCACCACGGCGCTGCGGCGCTGGCGGGTCCGCAGTCCACCGTCGGGCTGCCACTCGAACTCGATGGCATTGGCGCGACAGTAGTTCTCGACGGCGCCACGGTCCTCGGTGCCGAAAGCCTCGGCGTAGGACGCCCCGATCTCGTCGTTGTAGCTGCGGGCGAGCAGCCAGCCCTCCCGCTCGAACCGCTCGACCAGCTCGGACGGCAGCGCCTCCAGCACGGTCGGCGCATCGGCCACCGCGGTCGCCCCGCCCTCGGTGGGCGCGCTGAGGCAGGCGAACATCATCAGACCGGGGAACTCGAGCGTGTAGCTCAGCTCGTGGTGCATGCACATCGGCTGGTTCTGGGGCCACTTCGACGAGGAGTACACCCCGTCGGAGTAGGTCTCGCGGGGCGCGAACGCCTCCTTCTCGGCCATCAGACCGGTGGCCAGCCGCTGAAACACGGCACCGGTCTCGGCCGCGTCGCGCAGCCCGAGGCCGCGGACCAGGACCGAACCGTGCTCGGCGACGACGGCGCGCAGCGCGTCCCGCTGCTCTGCCGCCCAGCTCGTCGCCTCGCCGGTGGCCTCGACCCGCAGCATCGCGGGTTTGCCTGGTTGCGAGTCCACATCGAGCAGTGACGCCGGGGATGAGGACGACATCTCGTTGTTCCTTTCGGTTCGCGGCTCAGGAGGAAGCCGGCAATTCGGCGGTACGCAGCACGGCTTGTGCTGTCTCGTTCGGACGGGTACGCAAGAAGTAGTGGCCGCCGTCGGGGAGTTCGTACAGATCTACGTGGTCGGCCAGCAGCTGCCAGTCGTGGTGCCGGCGTGGGAACTCCGCCGTGTACGGGTCGTCGGCGGCGACGACCACGGTGACCGGCGCGGACAGTTTCACCGTCGGCGGATCGTCCAGGGCGTCGGCGAGATAGCGGTGTGCGGACACGCAGTCGTGCCGGTACGCGGCGCCGACATGCTCGGCGTGCCGCGCGTCCAGCTCACCGAGCTCGGTGTAGCCGCGGTCCGTGCTCAGCCCCGCCGCGATCTCGGCGTCGCTCCGTCCGGTCAGCTCGGTGATGGCGGCCCGCCGTTCGGTGGCGTCACCGAGCAGCTGCGCGCCGAGGAACACCCGCTGGACGTGCACCCCGCGCTCCTGCAGTCTCCTGGCCGTCTCCACGGCGAACGCGGTGCCCGAGGAGTGGCCCCACAGCAGGACCCTGGTCAGGCCACGGCCCGTGATCTCGGCGACGACCTGCTCGACCACCTGCGCCATCGGCGCGAACGGCTCGCACTCGGCGGCTCCGGCGGCCATGTCGTGACCGGGCAGCTCGACGGCGTACACGGCGGGCCCGGCAGGCGCGAGCGCCCTGGCCATCGGCCGGAAGTTCACCGCGTTGCCGCCGGCGTACGGGAAGCAGATCAGGGCAGCGGCCCGCTCGCCGTCCGGCTCCGACAGCGGCTGGAGCAGCCCGGTCGAAGCTGCCTGGTGGGGGCTCTCCGGGCCGTTACCGTCGAGGAGGCCGGCGAGGTCGGCGAGGTGGGGGTGGCGGGTGACGTCCTTGAGGGAGACCTGGCGGTCCAGGGCGACGGCGAGTTTCACCGCGGACAGGGACGTGCCGCCGCGGTCGAAGAAGTGGTCGCGGCGTCCGATCCGGTCCTCGGGGATGCCGAGGACGGTTGCCCAGGCGGCGGCCAGGCGCTTTTCGGCCGGGGTGACGGGCGCATCGTCTGCGGGGGTGTCGTCGGTGGTCGCGAGTTCTGCGGCGAGCACCGTCAGCTTCTTCTTGTCGATCTTGCTGTTGTAGGTCAGCGGCAGGGCCTGCTGCCAGTGGAAGGCGGAGGGCACCATGTAGGCGGGCAGGGAGGCGGCGAGCTGCTGGTGCAGGGCGGAGGGTTCCAGCGGGCGGGGGGCGGCGTAGAAGGCGATGAGCTGCTTGCCGGCGGGGGAGTCCGCGACCACGACGGCCGCGTCGCGGACGCCGGGTACCCGCAGCAGGGTGTTCTCGATCTCGCCGATCTCGATCCTGAAGCCGCGGATCTTGACCTGGGTGTCGCGGCGGCCGAGGAACTCCAGCTTCCCCGACGGGTGCCAGCGGCCCCTATCACCACTGCGGTAGAGCCGCTGATGCGGGCGGTGCGGGTCGGCCA